>JABDJM010000497.1 GCA_013002475.1 Saprospiraceae bacterium
CTTGGATTTTCGATCACCAATGATAAGGTTGGTTCTACAGGCTCAACCCAGCTTAATGGGATGTATGCCTATCGTATCCCATTTGGAGAGGGAAAGCTCGCCATTGGTATGCAGGCCTCCGTTATGAATTGGCGGTCAGATTGGGAAGATCTGAATTACCGCGATCCTGCAAGCCAGGATGAAGTATTTCAGAACTATGGTTTTTCGAGGTGGCTACCTAATTTCGGAGCAGGAATTTATTATTCTACTGATAAATACTATTTGGGATTTTCTGTCCCCAGACTAATGGCTCTTGACCTTCGGCGCTCCGACGATATCACCACTGAAGAATGGGCCAAGGTATACAGACATTACTATTTTACTGCCGGTGCTGCTTTCCCTATACGTGGAGATGCGATTGTACTAAAACCATCCCTACTGATAAAATCCATAGGACTATTTGAAGAATTCACTGCCAGCATTAAGGACCCTGTCAGGGTCGGTGCTCCCGCAGAATTTGATGTTGATGTCAGCTTGCTTTTTTATCATGCATTATGGGTGGGAGCTAGCTTTAGGTCAGCCTTTGCAGCCCAACAATTCGGAGGATTGTCTTCCTTTGATTCGGGAGACCTTTGGGCATCCTATTATTTAAGAAACGGATTCAGAGTAGGCCTCAGTTATGATTATACCTTGAGTGGTCTAAGGAATTTTTCCAAAGGAACCTACGAACTAATGCTTGGATACGACTTTTCATATCGTACAAAGAGGTTTAATACACCCAGGTACTTTTGATGTTATAAAGCTTAGTAAAAAGGGCCTGCTGAATTTCAGTAGGCCCTTTTTATTTTACATAGGTCAAGTGATCAAAGTTTTCTAATTTAAAGTTGTCTTAAGGGATAAAACCCTTGGTCAGACCTGGTGAAATTGGAGATGGAAATGCCAGGTTTCATTATGCTTTTTTTTAAAAGCTCCAATTTCCATCCCAAAAACCGTTTTACCAGTAGGTCGCAATGCCTACTGGTTTTTTAATATGGCCAACAGAAAGATCATTCACATTGACATGGATGCCTTTTTTGCCTCGGTGGAGCAAAGGGACTTCCCGGAATTACGAGGCAAGCCTATTGCTGTGGGCGGGGGCGGTATGAGGGGTGTTGTTGCAGCTGCCAGTTATGAGGCCAGAAAATTCGGGGTAAGATCTGCGCTTCCCAGTGTTACCGCCAAAAGACTTTGCCCGGATCTTATTTTCGTTAGACATCGCTTTGAGGTATACAAAGCAGTGAGCGCTCAGATCAGAGAAATCTTCCGTGAATACACCGATTTGGTTGAACCACTTTCTCTTGATGAGGCTTTTCTGGATGTTACTGAAAACAAGCCAGGTATCAAATCCGCCATTCGTATTGCCATGGAGATCCGACAAAAGATCAAAGAACAAACGCAGTTAACCGCGTCGGCTGGCGTGTCTATCAACAAGTTCCTGGCTAAAGTGGCTTCGGACATTAATAAGCCGGACGGAATGAAAGTGATCTTGCCGGATGAGGCCTTAGCGTTTCTTGAAACCTTACCGATCGAAAAGTTCTTTGGAATTGGAAAGGTCACTGCAGCCAAAATGAAAAAGCTGGGGATCTTCAACGGAAAAGACCTGAAAAAACATAGTGAGATCGAATTGAATAAGTGGTTTGGAAAGTCCGGAATCCATTATTACAAAATGGTGCGAGCAATTGACAACCGGCCGGTAAAGCCACACAGGATCAGAAAATCAATTGGAGCAGAACGCACCTTTCGAGAGAATTTAAAATCCTTTGAAGAGATGTGGCAAGCGCTTGTCCCTATTTCGGAAAAAGTGTTTCATTACATGAAGGAAAAAGAGAATTTCGGGAGGACCCTAACCCTGAAAATGAAGAAACCTGATTTCCAGATCCTGACAAGGTCCAAAACCTACACCTTTGAATTAAATGAGAAAAAGGATTTCCTGGATCAGTGCAAAAACTTATTGGCCAATCATTGGTCAGAAGCAGGGGAAGTAAGACTTTTGGGTGTTTCTATGAGCAACCTCCATAAGGAACATCAGATCGAGGGAACGCAGTTGAAACTTAAATTTTCCGGAGAATGAGCCTCTTAGTGATTTTTGATATTGATGGAACCTTGCTTTTTTCGAATCGGATTGATTCAAAGCTTTTTGCTGCCACCTACGAATCCCGTTATGGAAAGACATTTCCATCTATCGATTGGACCTATTTTCCACATGTAACAGATCATACCATTTTCCGGCATTCCTATTATGAATTATTTGACGCCTGGCCCGAGAATCGGGAAGAGGAAGAGTTCAAGAAAGAGTTTACTGAAAGGATCCAGGAGGCAAGAATGCAAACCCCTGAAGAATTTCAGCCAGTTCCTGGGGTAGGGGAGTTTTTCTCTCTGCTCAAAGGGTTGCCCGGTCATCATGTGGCAGTTGCGACCGGAGGCTGGGGACAACCAGCCAGGGTAAAATTGAATCATGTTGGTCTTTTGGAGGAGTCACTTGTTATTTCTGCCGCTGATACCCGCGAGACCAGGGAGCAAATCGTTCAGGGAGCTTTTGAAGCTTGTGGAGATCTTGGATATACATGGGAAAGAGCCGTGTACGTGGGAGATGCCGTTTGGGACGTCCAGACTTGCCGGAATTTGAATCTTCCATTTATCGGGATACGCCGAAGCGGGGATCATGAAACCCTTCTTAAGTCAGGGGCGGATCAGGTTTTTTCTGACTATTCTGCAATAGAACCATTTCTGGAGGCTTTGAAAGTTGCCAGGGTGCCTGTAAAAAAGGAATAGCTAATCACATCCCTTTAATATTCTGTATCAGGATTTAGCCTGGATTTTTGTAATAAAATTGAAAAAATGGGCTTGCATAAATGTGAATGGGTTGTATCTTTGCCCGTCCATTTGACCCGGTAGCTCAGCTGGTAGAGCATTTGACTTTTAATCAAAGGGTCCCGGGTTCGAGCCCCGGCCGGGTCACAAGAAAATGCCGCAACGCAAGTTGCGGCTTTTTTTGTGCTGGGTGTCGAAAGTTCCTTCTAAAAGACTCTTATACAAATCAATAGTTATAAATTTCATTCTCTAGGATATTTGTTTAACCCATCCTCCTTTTGTCACCGGAATAAGAAAATCCAATTTTTTCTAGACACTCCTCCTATAAATACTGTGATCCTTTGGTCCCCTTTTTACCTGGGATACGGTCACCAACCTATCAATTTTGGCCGTCACCATAACCTTTTGGGAATAATAATGGCCTCTTTCAGTTAGCTGGCCCCAGAGCAGCAAATAAACATTCCTATGAGAACTGAAAGATACGTTCACTTAAAAAACCCGACGTATAGTCAGTGGCTAAGGCCCAGGCTATTGATAATTCCTGTATTCTTTGTAATGAGTATTTCACTGGGGGCTCAATCAGGACCTGAAAGTTTTGATGAGTCTCAAAGGGAGATGCCCTTTATTGAAATAGAAGGAAAGGACAATATTTGTGAACACGAATCTGTCCTACTAACAGTTCCCAATCTTGAAGGGGCCACTTATGTATGGTCCTGGAGAAGTTTGGACCTGATCCCCTTACCACCCTTTACACCTTTTTCTACCTACCCCATAATGAACCATGCAGGTGAACCTGCTGGAAGATATGAGTATGCCATAGAAGTTAAGTTGAATATTGGTGAAATAGTGACTGATACGATTCTGGTTGAAAAGCATGCTCCGCCGGAGGCTCCTCCTATGGATCAAACCCTGTTCAGGGTTTGCGAAGGCGATGACTTATTAATAGAACTTACTGAAACATTTGAACAGGATACCCTGGAATTTACCATTGTTGACACTTTAGGATTCACCTTCATAGTTGACACCTTCATAGGTGATACCTTCTTTGTGGATTGGCAGAATGTTCAATTGGACCAGGCAGGATATTATGAGCTATACGTTTTTGATGAATGGCTCTGCTTTAGCGATCCAAACCCTTTCTTTCTTGACGTGTTAACCCTTCAAAATGTTCCTGATGCAAATGCCGGAGATGATCTTCAGCTGTGCATGGGAGAACAATTGAATCTTGCTGCGTCAGACCCGTTTGGGTTGGTGGGTGAATGGACTCAACCTACTGCACAAGGAAGTTCAGGGGTTTCCATCCAACAAACCGATGGACCATTTTCTCCAGTTTCCGGAATTACCGAACCAGGAGAATATGAATTTTACTGGACCCAATCAGTAAAACCATGTGGAATAGAAAAAAATGATACTGTTGTAATTGAATACTTTGAGATTCCCAATGAGAATGCCATAGTGGATGACGATTCTTTACTGAATTGTGAAGGAGTGCTAGTCCTGGGAGCCACTTACCCTTCTGTAGGGACAGGCAGTTGGTTAACTGTTCAGGGAGGAGATTTTTCGGATCCTGCTGAAGCGGTAACCGATTTCAGTATAGACTCTGATGAGATCGTAGAGGTCATCTGGAGTTTGTCAAATGGTGGCTGTGAAAACTATACCCAGGACACGATTACTATTTATCCCACGGATGATTTCGGAGTTTCTGATGATAACTATATCCTGGATCAGGATGCAGATCAGATAAATACGGTACCACTTGCAAATGATGAGCTTAGTATAAATGATAGTTACATATTTTCAATAATTGAAGGACCATCTGGGGGAGAATTGCAGGTCCTTCCTGATAACCAGGTAGTTTATTTTCCCACTCAGGAGTATACCTCTTATGCGGATTCATATATGTATGAAATCTGTAGCATTACTTGTCCGGAATCCTGCGAAATAGCGACGGTGAACCTCGATGTGATCCGCCCTGACCATCCTTGTTGGATGCCCAATTTTATCAGCCCCAATGGTGATGGTGACAATGATATTCTGACGACACCTTGCATGGTGGACTATCCCGAATCAACCCTTACTGTATACAACAGGTGGGGAGATGTCGTGTATCAAGAACAAAACTATTCCAATGATTGGGATGGTACCTATGATGGGAAAGAGCTTCCGGCAGGAACCTATTTCTATACACTCTCTTTGGCCCCAAGTTCTGAGCGGGTCTTTGAAGGATACCTAACCTTAATTCGATAAGCCAGGCCTATGAAAAAGATAATCGTACTCCTACTATTAACGGCTTTGTTGCAAGAAGGCTTTTCGCAGTCTGATGTGCATTATAGTATGTTCAAATTGAATCGCCAGATCTATAATCCGGCGGTAACAGGAGAAAATGAAGCCTTGACCTTTACGTCTCATTATAGAGACCAGTGGTTAAAATTTCCAGGAGCCCCAAGGACCTTTACTTTTCAGGGCCACGCCCCTTTTTACGGACGTAATGTCGGTTTAGGACTAAGTGTTGTCGCCGAAGAGATTGGGATGTTTAAGATCAACATGGTTTCCGGAAGTTATGCTTATCACATCAGAATGGAAAATGAGGTGGTATTGAGCGCAGGTCTTCAAGGACAATTGGAGCATGCCCAAATCCGATGGGAAGAAGTTCAGGCTACCGATCCACTTGACCGGATCATTGGGCAACAACCTTCAAAATTATCCGGAAACGTTGGTGCAGGGATTTTCCTTCGCAAGGGCGAATGGTATGTTGGGGCCTCCATGCCCAGAATACTAAATTCCAAAACCTATAAGGATGTAGATTCCGAAATGCAATCCATGTTTTCCCTAAGGACCTATTATTTCCAGGCTGGAACAGCATTTAGATTAAATAAGAACTTTGCTCTGCAACCTGGATTGCTTGTGGCCCATAACCCTTCCGCTCCTTTTGAGTTTGACTTTAACGTCAATGTGCTCATGTTTGATCGCTTTGGTTTAGGAGTGGCTTACCGGTTTGAGGATTCAGCTGATGCGATCCTTCAATTTAAATTGAGTGAGCAACTAAAATTGGCTGCCGGAATGGATTTTACCATTTCCAGTTTACAAGAATATGCTCCAACCAGTTTTGAACTGCTTGTTCAATATGAATTCAATTTTTCAAGCAAGGGAGTTCATAATATTCGCTTCTTCTAATAGTAACCCTACTCATGAAAAATTTACTCACTCTCCTTGCCTTCCTTCTTTCCTTCTCTTCTGTTGGTTTATGTCAGCAGGACACCATGGGATTCGCGAGCTCCGAAATAATGGCCTCAAAGGATGATGTGGTCAGGAGTTATAAAGCAGACAAGGCCTTTTCAGATGCTTCAGAACTTTACAAAAAATTAGGTTTTGGTGCTGCCGAAAAACTATATATGGAAAAGGAGGAAACCTCCTTCGATATAGAGCAACTTGATCATCTGGCAAATTCCTATAGACTAAACCATAAAACCGAGGAAGCTGAGAAGTACTATGCAAAGTTAGTTGGCGTAAGTACTAATGCGAAGTATTACCTACGGTACGCTCAGATGCTTCAAAGCAATAATAAATGCGAAGATGCATTGAGGTGGTTTACAAAATTCAAAGAAACAGTAGGGGAGGATATTAAGCATTGGGAATTTCAGGAGGACTGTGCGTTTGACTTTCAATCTACCTGGCATCCTGAAGTTGGTGTTAAAAATTATAAGGAGGTCAATACGGAAAACATAGATTTCGGATTGGTCCCGATGGGAACAGAAATGATCCTAACTTCAAATAGAGAAGTCCAATCACTGAGCAATAGAAAAGATCTTTGGACCGCAGGGAACTTTACCGATCTGTTCCAGATCAAAACCAAGGAAGATGGTTTGTCGGTTAAGCCCTGGAGAGGGAAGATGAAAAAGAAATTTCACGATGGAGCAGCAGTTTTTGCGACTCAATCTGAGGAGTTGTTTTTTACTAGAAATTTAAAGGCAACAAAACTATCCAGGGAAGAATCCAATCTGGGAGTTTTCCGAAGTAAAAAAGAGAATGGCTCCTGGTCTGAACCAGAGGCTATGTCTTTTAATGGGATAGATTATTCTTGCGCTCACCCTGCTGTTCGTCCGGATGGCAAGGCCTTGATATTTGCCAGTAATATGGCAGGTGGTTTCGGAGGTATGGACCTCTACATGGTTTTCAAAAAAGGGAAATCATGGAGCAAACCTGTGCATTTGGGTCCTGAAATTAATTCCGGCGGAAATGAGCTTTTTCCATTCTGGGGTCAGGATAATTCCCTGTACTTCTCTTCAGAGGGACATGCTGGAATGGGAGGATTGGACATTTTTAAGATCGATTTTGAAAAAGTGAATGGAGATTTTCAATGGACAGACCGAAAGCATTTGGGTACTCCCATTAATTCGACCATGGATGACTTTTCCTTTTTCATCAAGCCGGATGGAAAAACCGGATACTTTGCCAGCGACCGCCCTGGCGGGCTAGGCAGGGACGATGTCTACACTTGGACCTCCCCCGATGGAATCAAGTTTTTTGATGTCTCCAATATCGTCGTAAGAAACTTTGAAACGAAAGACCCGATTAAAGACGCCGAAATACAAGTTGAATGCCTTGGCTTTGTAGAGGGCACTCCAACTCCTGAAGCAGACATCCCGGAGATATTACTTGAATCAAAGAATCTCATTACAAAAGAAGAAGGGGAGGTGGCAATGATCAGTCATCCGGTACTCAATTACAAATTTGACATTGATAAAAAAGATTACGTTCCATTCCTGAGGGAAGTCCCTGGATCGGAACTGTTAGCCGAAGAAAAATATTTCATAGATCTACTTCCATGGGATATGCTGGCTACAAAAATAATCGTCAGAGACGCAGTGACCCTGGAGCCAATTCAACATGCAATCGTGGATGTTAGTAATTTAGGATCCTTGGCTGAAGTTCAAATTGATTCATCTATTCCAGAATTACTGACAAATCCTCCAAAGATGAACACTGATGAAAGTGGATCATCTATTTTTTATAGTCATCCTGATCTGAAGTATCACATTGATGTTGATTTAGATAAATACATGCCTTTTGATCTCGATCTTTCAGGTAGTGTGTTATTGGATCATGATACTTATTATCTGGACCTTCAACCCTGGGCTAGCATGGCAACAAATGTCGTTGTCCGGAATGCGATCACCCTGGAACCACTGAAAAATATTGCCGTCGATGTAGAGATGATTGGGCCTTCAGAAGGGAAAAAAGTCGATCTGAATGCGGTCCCTGAAATCATGAAGGTTCCGACCACACTTAATACAAGCGAGGAAGCCTCGGCTCCTTTTGTTAGTCATAAAGACCTAACCTATCAATTCAGAATTAACAAAGACTTCTATTTAGATTTCAATAAAAAGATCGATGGAAAAGACTTTGTTGCAGGAGAGAAATATTTTATCAACCTTTCTCCCGATGAGATCACTAGTCTGACTGATGCCGGAGCGGGTAAGCTTTCAAAAGATCTTGAGGTGGAAGCAAAGGATCCAAGTCTGGCTCCGACACCTGAGATGTTAAGGGTAGTGCCAACAATCTCAGAGATCAAAAAGATTAAAAAAGGAGTGGTGTTCCAGCTTAAAGAAGTTTTCTACGATTTTGATAAATATGTCATCCGTGAAGATGCTAGTATAGATCTCGGGAAACTTGCGGACCTGATGAATGAGCATCCCTCAATGGAAGTTCAGCTGGAATCTCATACGGATGCCAGAGGAAAGAAATCATACAATATGGAGCTATCCAGAAACAGAGCGAGATCAGCCAAAGACTTTCTTGTAAAGAATGGTATCGATGCCTCAAGACTTAAGATGGCACATTTTGGAGAATCCAAACTGACAAACCATTGTGGAGATGGCGTCATATGCGATGAAGATCTCCATCAAATGAATAGAAGAACAGAAGTGCGGGTCCTTGAATTTGACGGGGAATATGAAATAAAGGATTAACCTTTCAATTCCTCGCGGATGGATTCTAGAAGCTTCCTGGTGGCAATAATCCCCTGGGCTTCGTTTTCGCCTTCATATTCAACACCGACATACCCATGGTATCCGGCATCCAGGACGATCTGCATCATTTTTTTGTAGTCTGTTTTGGTTTCCTGCCCAGCATCGTTAAACGCATTTGCTTTTGCAGAAACAGCTTTTGCAAATGGCATCATTTCTTTTACTCCCTTATACCGGTCATACTCCTTGATACATTTATTGTCAACTTCCTCAATACAAAAGTTTCCAAAGTCTGGGAGCGTTCCGCAATTTGGAAGATTTACTTTTTCAATAATATCGACCAACCAGGCCGCATCGGAAGAAATCCCACCATGATTTTCTACCAGCACATTGATGTCGAAATCTTTGGCGAAAGTTGATAACTCGGATAACGATTGTACGGCTGAAGCTGAAACTTCCTCCGCGGGCCCTTCACCATATGAATTAACTCGGATAGAATGGCATCCTAAAAATTTCGCTGCTTCAACCCATTTGAAATGTTTTTCTACGGATTTCTTCCGTTCTTTTTCGTCGATTAATCCCATTGAGCCTTCATGGTCAATCATTAGAAGTAAGCTTTCCACACCTTCACCATCCGCTCTGGTCTTTAGATCTGAGAGATAGGTCTTATCCTTGGCTTTATCAGGAAAAAACTGATTGACATACTCAACCGCATTGATCCCAAAATCTTGCTTTGCAGTTTTCGCAAAATCAAGTGCGGTCATCTTTCCCCCAAAATGCGCTTTGTTTAAGGACCACTGAGCAAGACTTATCATAAATAATGGACTTGCCGATACAATGCTCTCTGAAATCGGTTCTTTCTTCGTTTCCTTAGCTCCCTGTTTACAAGATGAAAAGCCAAAAGCTGATGCCCCTGCCACTGCTATGCTACTTTGCCAAATGAAATCTCTTCTTTTTTTATCCATTACTTGGATGATTTTTTTTGAATGAAGGCTCTAAGAAAAGGAATTATTTTTTTTTGAAGTGGATCAAAAAGTATCAAAGTAAGATGAATGCATTAGGTTTCACCGTAATGTTTAATTGCTCGTGCATGTATTTCTGAAAGGAAATGGATATGAAAGATCATTGCTAGAAAACGATTTTTTTTTTGGACTTGAGGGAAGCGTAGAAACCTAACAAACTCATAGGACCGAGGTTAATCGCCGGTACAACCATCATTAATTTCCCAAAACATAGTGTTAAATGGCCCTTTTTTTGAATAATGAGTTGATATGTAGATTTTAGTTTTGGAGAAAAGCTAAAAACATATATTTTAGCTGTTAATCTCCGGCTTACGATTAATAGACAATCGCCAAAAACAAAATTAATGCTGATTTTTTATGTTGCCCTTGGGGCCCTCCTAATAGGTGGAGGCTTCATTGTAGCGGCAAACTACATGTCATCTAATGGCAAGAGAATCTAGAAGATTCTAACAACAAGGGGGAAAACTTAAATAGGGGGGACAAGGGAAACAACCATTCTGTAATTACCAGGTCCTATTCTTGTATTGTTTGTTTGGAAACTTTAGACATTTCATTCCATCTTTTAGTCCTGAAAGGGTAAGAGGAAACATTCTGTATTGCGTAAACTCACGTAATAAGGCTGTACTTTCATAAAACTCCCAGGATACTTCCGAATTTGGATTTAGCCATATCATTCTTGGAAAATGCTTCCTAAGAAGCCTTAACCATTCTATTCCTGGGTCCTCATTATAATGTTCCACAGACCCACCTCTGTAATAGATCTCATATGGAGACATAGCAGCATCACCTACAAGGATCAGATGATAATCCTTATTGTATTTTCTGGTAAGTTCAAGTGTCGACACACGTTCCGAAAACCGTCGGGCGTTACTTCTCCAAAGAGATTCATAAACACAATTGTGGAAATAATAATACTCAAGATGCTTGAACTCATGGCGCATTGCCGTGAATAATTTTTCGCAGGTATGGATATGATCATCCATAG
>JABDJM010000257.1 GCA_013002475.1 Saprospiraceae bacterium
GTCTTTCAACCTTTCATCACTATATAAAAGGCTGCGACAGGACCCAAGGCCCATACCAAATCCGAATTCATTGCAGGCTTTTGCCAGATTACGGTTGATCACAAAGGCCTCCTTTGTTCCCCCGGTCATGCTACTGACCCAAAGGGGAGCATTGATTTTTTTTCCTAGGAAACCCATACCCAACTTTTCTGAAGGGTCCGGATGTCCGGAAAGCAAAGGCTCATAAAAAAACCTTCTATCAAGCTGGCCTGTCTCAACCTGAGACTGAAAGGCCATCTCAATATGATCCTTCTTCCTGGAGGAGGAGATGTCATCCGGTTCGGAAGTTAATTTTTCCAGAATCCTGGTGCTTAAATCTTTCAAATTCAGAAAAGTCTTGTCTAAAGGTAAAAGGATTAAGGCGATTCTTGTTAAACTACAACAAGGAAGCTCTTGAAGGGTTGACTACCAGGGAATTAATAATGCCGATTGAGTTAAACTAATCAGCATTTCGCTTGTCATAACTATTTGTTAATGATGTTATTATCGGAGCATTGACCTAAACACAAGCTTAACTTTGCTACCGATTTTCCGTTAAATCCCTGTAAATCAACCTCAAATCAAATCTTATTCCTATGCTGAAGTATCAAGGTCTTCTTATTTTCCTCATTTTGACTCTGAGCCAATCCTTATTCGCCCAGCCTCCTGGGCGTGGTCAGATGCCTGGAGGAGGAGAGGGATTTACAGTAAAAGGAATCGTCCAGGATGAAAATACCGGGATAGCTCTTGAATATGCTACTGTCAGTCTATTCAGGGAATCCGGAGAGCTGGTCTCGGGTAATGTTTCTGATGACAAAGGGATCTTCATTATCAAAACTGGGCCTGGAAGGTTTTATGCTGAGATTGAGTATTTAGGCTATACCCAAAAAAGAGTGGATGGAATTCGTGTAGGTCCAAAACAACCCGTCAGGGATCTGGAGGTGGTTGCTCTTGCCCCTCAGGAAAGCATCCTAGACGAAGTGGTGGTACAAGGTGAAAGGAGTGAGATGGTAATGGGCCTGGACAAAAAGATCTTTAACGTCGGAAAAGATCTGTCCAATCGTGGGGGAAATGCTGCCGACCTTTTGGATAATGTTCCCAGTGTACAAGTCGACATAGAGGGAGCAGTGTCTCTTCGCGGGTCGGGCAATGTCAGGATCCTTATTAATGGAAGACCTTCAGGGTTGATCGGTAATGACAACTCAGGGCTTCGGTCCTTGCAGGCAAATATGATAGACCGGATTGAGGTGATAACGAATCCTTCAGCTCGCTACGAGGCAGAGGGAATGGCAGGGATCATCAATATTATCCTCAAAGAAGAAAGGCGGAAAGGATTCAACGGATCCTTTGATCTCAATGCAGGATTCCCAGCAAATTTAGGAGGCGCCTTCAACCTGAACTACCGAACCAACAAGGTGAATTTCTTTGCTAACTACGGGCTTAGGTATCGGTCTAACATTGGGAATGGCAGCAATAGAATTGAAAACTATCTGGGAGATACAACGTTGATCTCGAGGCAAATGAGTGATCGCGATAGAGGAGGATTGAATAATACCATCCGCAGTGGTATTGATTTCTTTTTAAACGATAAGAACACGTTGACCTCTTCTTTCACCTACCGGATCGGAGATGATAATAATTTTGCAGAGACTATCTATGATGATTATATCAATGATTTACAGACCTATAGAACCATCCGGACCGATGATGAAAGAGAAGATGAAACGAAACTGGAGTATTCGTTGAACTATGAAAGAAAGTACGAGCGTCGGGGACAGAAATGGACAGCAGATATACGTTATCAAGATAATTCGGAGGTGGAAGGATCTGACCTGTTAAATAAGATATTTTTGCCTGATGGTAACCCGAGTGGATTGGATGACCTGGTACAAAGGTCAAATAATAAGGAAAGAGAAAACAGTCTGATCTTCCAAACAGACTATGTTCTTCCCTTTAGTAAGGAGAAAAAGTTTGAGACTGGTGGGAGGATTTCTATCAGGAATATTGACAACGATTTCTTGGTGGAAGAATGGTTTGATAATTCATTTCAGCGTCTTGAAGGGCTTAGCAACAATTTTCAATACGATGAAAGGATTTATGCCGCTTATCTGATCTATGGTGATAAAAAGGGAAAGTTTTCATATCAATTTGGATTAAGACCAGAGTATACAGACGTGAACACCAAATTGCTGGAAACAAATGAGGAAAACCCCAGAGACTATTTGAATCTTTTTCCCAGTGGATTTCTGTCCTATGATCTTGGGAATAGCAATGGCATCCAGCTTAGTTATAGCCGAAGAGTTAGAAGGCCCAGGTTCTGGGATCTGAACCCGTTTTTTACCTTTTCTGATAATAGAAATTTCTTTAGCGGAAATCCAGACCTGGATCCTGAATTCACTAATTCGTTAGAACTAGGCCATATCAAATATTGGGATAAGGCTTCCATTAATTCAGCTATCTATTATCGCCAAACAGATGGACTGATCCAACGAATCATTGAATTCAATGATGACGGAACGACAGTTACTATGCCGCAAAATTTGAGCTCGCAGGATTCCTATGGGCTTGAGTTCAATTTGTCATTAAGTCCTGTTAAATGGTGGAAGTTCAATTCGGACTTCAATTTTTTCAGGGCTATCACAGATGGAGGAAACTTAGGTGAAGAATTTGAAGCGGATACCTATAGTTGGTTTACCAGGGGGACTTCCAGATTTTCCTTTTGGAAAAATGCAGATGCTCAGGTCCGGTTCAACTACCGGGCACCTCAGGAAACTACTCAGGGACGAAGGCTTGCAATTTATACGATTGATCTGGGCTTCAGTAAGGATTTTTGGAATGATAATGCCACTCTTACCATTAGCGTTAGAGACCTTCTTAATTCAAGAAGAAGAAGGTTTATTGCTGAGGGTGAAAACTTTTATCGGGAGGGAGATTTCCAGTGGAGGGGCAGAACGGCAGTCGCAACTTTGAATTACCGGTTAAATCAAAAGAAGAAACGTTTTAACCAGAGAAGAGGACAGGGAGACTTTGAAGGAGGAGAACAGTTTTAATCTGATTCCCTGAGATTCTTTTTAACGCTAACGTGACTCCGGAATACATGGAGAATACCACATCTGACACTCACCTTCCAATTGAATATTCAACCTTATTGAATCCTAGTTCAATAAAGATAGAAGGCACCTCAACACTTCATAATTGGAAGTCTGATGCAAAAGACTTTTCTGTTAAGGCCAAAAGGCATGGTTCAATTATTTCAGTACAGGCTATGGTCCAGGTGGCGTCCATAAAAAGTGGAAATTCCATTTTGGACAAGAAAACTATTAGATCATTGAAGGGGAAAGAATTTCCCACCATCCTGCTTAATGCAAGAGACCTTTCCATCAGAAATGATCAGAAGATCATCGGATCTGGTGAACTCACCGTTGCTGGGAAAACCCAGACCCTTCCACTAGACTTATCCCTAAGCTCCTCTGCAGATGGATCTATCAATGTTTGTGCAGATATCAGTATCAATATGACCGATTTTGGTATAAAACCTCCCGTCGCCTTGATGGGAACGATTAGGGCAGGGGAAGTCATTGTTCTTAAGCTTGATATTTCTCTTAGCGGAGAGACTGTCTGAGCGCCCAGTATTAGGCAATTAGCTTGTCTCGCAAAGTCTTTGCAATAAAAGGGCTTGACTAGCCCAATTACCTTTTGGTTCGTTTTTCCTCAGAAAAAGACTATTCAGTTAGGTGAGAAAAATCATTTCCCCCTATGACTTAGTTTGCTTGGTTCCATTGCAGGGCAACCTAATTTGTGCTTGATTAAATACTGAAAACCAACTTCAGATGAGAAAAACGATGGCCTTTGTACTTTCCTTTTGCGCACTACTTGGTACAGGGAATGGCCAGGAACAAATACAGATTTCGGAAGGACCGAACGAAACTGTCTTGTCTGATCCTATTGAATATGTCAGTCTATTAAGTTCCAGTTCAATCAAGATCTCTGGAACCTCCACGCTTCATGACTGGGAGTCAAATGTTGAAGATTTCATTATTAAGGCAACAAGGAATGGTGAAAAAATTTCTGCCCAGGCAACGGTACAGGTTGGGTCGATAAAGAGCGGGAAGTATATAATGGATAAGAATACCTACAAGGCTTTAAAGGAATCCGAGTTTCCAACAATAAGTCTTTTAGCTAACAACCTGAACATAAAAGATAACCAGGCGATTTCAGGATCAGGGCAGCTCACAGTGGCTGGTCAAACCAGAACCATTCCAATGTCTCTTTCCATGACTTCATGGGCTGAGGAGTCTATTACTGTTTGTTGCGATATCCCAATTAAAATGACAGACTTTGGGATAGCACCTCCGGTAGCATTACTAGGCACGGTAAAGACCGGAGACGAAATCGTTCTAAAATTTGACATTACCCTAATCGAAGATTAGGATTCAAATAATTTAAACAAAACTAAACGATGAGAAACCTACAATTCACTTTATTAGGTCTATTCCTTTTTGTTTCTTTTTCAAGC
Source organism: Saprospiraceae bacterium (assembly GCA_013002475.1). GTDB lineage: Bacteria > Bacteroidota > Bacteroidia > Chitinophagales > Saprospiraceae > JABDJM01. The sequence continues at coordinate 4,535 of JABDJM010000257.1, forward strand.
TTTGCTCAAAATAGTCTTCAATTTTTCCGGGATAACGGAAAGCAAGGGTTAAATGTCTTTGAAACAAAAAAAGAAGCCGGAGCTGAATTTACCGGCCTAAAGGTCAAAGTCGGAGGAGATTTTGCCATCCAATACCAAGGCATTTCACATGAAAACGGCTTTGCTGGTGATACCCTGCTGGACCTTACCGAATTATCAAAAAATTTCAATCTACCAACAGCGAATTTAAACCTTGATGTCCAATTGGCCGATGGAGTGCGATTACATCTTCGGACATATCTGTCATCAAAACACCATGAGGAGGCTTGGGTGAAAGGGGGTTATCTACAAATAGATAATCTGGATTTTATTAGTGAAGATTTTTTAGGTGGCGTAATGGATGTGGCCACCCTTCGATTTGGTATGGATGAAATAAATTACGGAGACACACATTTTAGAAGATCGGATAATGCGGCCGCGATTTACAACCCATTTATAGGAAACTATATTATGGATGCCTTTACAACGGAGCCTTTTGGAGAGATCACGATCCAGAAAAACGGAATTATTGGAGTGGTCGGATTTTCTAACGGTCGATTAAACCAAAGTCCACTTCCAGGAGATGATGGGATTGTCAGTTATGGTAAATTAGGCTATGACAAACAATTGAATGATGATTTTCGATTACGTCTAACGGGGTCCTGGTACGCAAGTACTGACAAAGGAACAAGGGACTACCTGTATGGAGGAGATCGTAGTGGTTCCAGATACTATCGTGTCCTCGAAACGATTACCGGAAGTGGTAGCGATTTTGAACCCAGGTTGAATCCCCGTTACGGACACCAGACAGCCTTTCAGATCAATCCATTTTTCAAATTCAAGGGTCTGGAATTCTTTGGAGTCTTTGAGGTCATGTCAAATGGGGCAGATGCTGGTGGAAGCTACACTCAATTAGGTGCAGAATTATTGTACCGGATTGGTGCTAAGGAAGATGTTTACATTGGTGGTCGATACAACTCGGTAAATGGTAACCAAGTAGATGACTCAGGAGATCTTGAGCTAAACAGGATCAACATCGGTGGTGGATGGTTCATGACCGACAATATCTTGCTAAAATTAGAATATGTTTCTAACTCCTGGGATGGTGTCGGTTATGATGGGACAAAGTATCAGGATGCTAAATTCGATGGATTTATGCTCGAGGCAGTAATTGGCTTCTAATTATTTGAGGCATTAATGACTAGAAAAAAGGCAAGGAGATATTCTCTTTGCCTTTTTTGATTTTTTACTACAATAGAACCTTGTCAAAAAGATTTGTCTAATGGAAGGAGGCTATCATTTAACATACCGGCAACAAACCCTTTTTCATCAAGGGTTGCTAAATTGAATTCCCTGACCTGGTTTATCAGATCCCGGTCCGGTAGTTTTACCTTGATGTAGTTGTCTGTGAATCCGGTGATGTAGGCAGGGTCCTTACTTTTCTCAAAAAGCACTTTTCTGGTTTCCCCCAAATGGGATTTGTAAAAAGCATTTTGCTTCTGTTGACTTAACACCCGCAACCGCTCGTTCCGCGCTCTGCGCTCTGCCATAGGAACAACTCCTTCCATTTCTGCAGCAGGTGTATTTGCCCTTTCTGAATAGGTAAAAACATGGAAGTAGCTCACATCCAGGCTTTCAAGGAACTTGTAAGTCTCCATGAAATGCTTTTCCGTTTCGCCGGGAAACCCAACGATCACATCCACCCCGATACAGGCATGAGGCATTAAGGTTTTGATCTTTGCGACACGGTCCTGGTAAAGCCCCGATTTATACCTTCTACGCATAACTCTTAGCATGGAATCGCTACCCGATTGTAGGGGCATATGGAAGTGTGGAGCAAACCTTTTGGATTGGGAAACGAATTCAATGATCTCATCCTCGCAAAGGTTAGGTTCGATGCTGGAGATCCTGAATCTTTCAATTCCTTTTACTTCATCCAGAGCTTTGATCAGATCGATGAATTTTCCACCCTGACGATATTTCTCCTCATCTGGAAGTTTTCCAAAGTCACCAATGTTGACGCCTGTAAGAACTATTTCCCTGCACCCGCGATCTGCGATCGCTCCTGCATTGACAACCACTTTCTCAATTGAATCAGAACGGCTATTGCCACGGGCCTGCGGGATGGTGCAGAAGCTGCATTTGTAATCGCAACCATCCTGAACCTTTAGAAAGGATCGGGTGCGGTCACCAAAACTAAAGGCATCATGAAAATCTCTGGCCTCAGAAACTTCTCCTGCGAGGACCATTCCTTTACCGGGTGATTTGCTGAGATCGTCTACATAATCCAGGACCTTAAACTTTTCGGCAGCCCCAAGCACGAGATCCACTCCAGGGATATTCGAAATTTCCTCGGGCTTCAACTGAGCATAGCATCCCATCACAACCACAAAGGCTTCCGGATTTTGTCTCAGGGCCCTGCGAACCGTCTGCCTGCATTTCTTGTCGGCAAATTCGGTAACAGAGCAGGTATTGATCACATACACGGAGGCCGGATCCCGGAAAGCAACTTCCTGAAATCCTTTTGACTCGAAGGTTCTGCCGATGGCCGAAGTCTCCGAATAGTTCAATTTGCAGCCTAACGTGTGAAACGCAACCGTTTTTGGCGTAGCCATATGCCAACAAAGATAGGCAGTTTGTGTTGTACTATCGAGCCCCATGAATTCTCTATTTTTACACTCAAATATTTGCTCATGATCATTCTTCTTTCTCCTGCCAAAACTCTGGATTATTCTCCAACGGAGATCAAGGATTTTACTCAACCCAGATTTCAGCAGGATACTCAACGCTTAGTTGGGCAATTGAAGAAAAAGTCTGCTCGCAGCCTGAAAAAGCTGATGAGCATCAGTGATAAGCTGGCTGCAACCAATGCAGAGCGCTATCAAATTTTTTCGGAGGAATTTACCACAGAGAACGCCAAGCAGGCGGCCCTGGCTTTTAAAGGAGATGTCTATCTGGGGTTGGAAGCTGAAACCTTCGACGGGCAGGATTTTGAGTTTGCCGATCAACATTTACGGATCCTTTCAGGCTTGTACGGATTGCTTCGACCCCTGGATCTTATGCAACCATACCGTTTGGAAATGGGGACTTCTCTCAAGATCGGACGGAAAAAAAATCTGTACCAATTCTGGGGAGATAAGATCACCGACCTGATCAACGAGGACCTTGAAAACAGCCAAAGTGATTTCGTGCTTAACCTCGCATCCAAGGAATACTTCAAGGCAGTCAATGTCAAAAAGGTAACCAAACCGATTATCAACATCCACTTTCGGGAGTTCAGGAAAGGGAAGTTCACGATGATCTCGTTCAATGCAAAAAAGGCCCGGGGTAAAATGGCGCAGCTGATCATTAAGGA
>JABDJM010000527.1 GCA_013002475.1 Saprospiraceae bacterium
CTTCCGGATGATCGGAATAATCTCCATCCAAAAAGACCACTATTTCGGGTGGCTTCTCCTTTTTAGCCAGATACTCCAAGCCTTTTAGGCAGGCGGCTCCATATCCTTTACGTTTTTGTAGGATTACCGTAGCACCGGCTTTCCGGGCCACTTCTTCCGTTCGGTCTGAACTGTTGTTATTACAAACTATGACCTCCCGGACCTGAGCTTCAGGGATATCCCTCAATACAGAGCCAATGGATTCTTCCTCGTTGTAGGCCGGTATTATGACATCCACCAAGGGTTTGGACATAGTGCAGGAATCTTGAGCGAAAATAGTACTTAAAAAGGGCCATCCTGTGTCTGGAAACCAACAAAGAATGAGCAACCTTTGTGAAACTTACCGTAAAAAAGGATAAGAATCCTAAGAAAATATAATTTCGCCCTTCATAATCCGTTTTTCGCTAGATGAAAGAAATACTGCAGGTATTAGCATCATGTTCTCTTCTATGTCTGATATGGGCCTGCAACCCAGATGATGAGATCTTTACTGATCCATCTGCCGAGCTTAAGTTTTCCACGGACACTTTGACCTTTGATACCGTATTCACCCAGATCGGTTCTGCGACAAGGATCCTGAAAATCTATAATGATTTTGACCAAAACCTTCTGATCAGCAGGATAGAGCTGGAAGGAGGGAATGGTTCATCCTTCCGATTGAATATTGATGGAGATCCTGTCAACATGACCGAGGATCTGGTGATTCCATCTGATGATAGTCTTTATCTTTTTGCAGAGGTTACCGTTGATCCCGACCAACCCATTTCGGTTAGCCCATATGTAATCGAGGATGCCATATTGTTCGAAACAAACGGAAATGAGCAAAGGGTAGTTTTGGAAGCCTGGGGTCAAAATGCTAATTACATTCCAGACAGATTCAGTGCTGACAGTATCAGCACTTTTACCTGTAACGGAGGGACCATAACCTGGGACGACCCAAAACCTTATGTGATCTACGGGATAGTATATTATGAAAACTGTGAAGTTGTCCTCCCTGCAGGAACAGATGTTTTTGTTCATGGAGGACTAGCTCCTTTTGAGGATGATGACGGAAATACCTTTTTCTACAATGACGGGAGATTGATCATTGGGCCAAATGCCAGAATTAAAATTGAAGGGACACGAGAAAATCCTGTAACCTTTCAGGGTGACAGACTTGAGGAAGATTTTGAAGATGTCTCGGGACAGTGGTTTGGCATAGTGTTGAGTCCGGGGTCACAAGGTAACAGGTTCGAGCATTTGATCTTAAAAAATTCTTTGTTAGGAGTGGTCGTGGATTCAGCGGCCAATTTGGAAATTGACCAGACACAGATTTTCAATACTTCTTCCAATGCGATCTTCGCCCAACATGCAGAAGTAAGCGCCACCAATTCCTTGTTCTATAATAACGGCTCAGCAGCCCTTCGTTTAGGCTTTGGTGGGGATTATGATTTCACCTATTGTACGATTGGTTCTTTTGGCAATGATCAGCAGTCAGTTTTCATGGACAATTTGAGTTGCTTGGATCCTTTTTGCGGAACCTATTTGGCCAATGATCTGAATGCCACATTTATTAATTCTGTCTTTTTTGGTTCTAATTCAGATCAAATTGGCTTGAGTGCAGTACCGGAAGCTGAGTTTAATTACTTCTTTGAACATTGTGTTCTTCGCGTGGACGATCTTCTTGATCCTGAGGTGGGATACCCTGACTTCTTTGATAATGCCAATAGTACCTTGAATGCTGATAGAACGGATCCAATGTTTTTTAGCGTTGAAGATGATGATTACCGGCTGGACACTCTTTCCATTGCAGAAGGAAAAGCAATTCCAGTTTCAGGAATTGATGTAGACCTGGATGGCAATGAAAGGGATGAAGGGTCACCTGACATCGGCTGTTTTGAATATCAGTACTAGATTAAACTTCCACCACTTGTTCGCGGCTTCTTGTTTTGATCTTTACTCCTAAAAGGAGGATAATACCCAGGACAAAAAAGACGACCAAGGCAAGGATGCTGTTTCTCATTCCCCCGGAGATTTGGTTGATAAAACCAAAACTAAAAGTGCCAAGCACGATGGCACATTTTTCCAGCACATCATAAAAGCTAAAAAAGCTAGCTGTATCTGTGGTTCCCTCCGGGATCAATTTTGAATAGGTGGACCTCGATATCGATTGTATGCCGCCCATGACAAGACCTACCGCTGAAGCTATTCCATAAAAACCCATTTTACCCTGTACAAAATAGGCTATGATGCAGATGGTGATCCAAACCGACAGCATAACAAGAAGTGACAATTTATTTCCAAATAGTTTGGAGACATAGGCAAAAAGATAAGCTCCAAAGATTGCCAGGAATTGCAGGATTAAAATCACGAGGATCAATTCTGCAGCTTCAAATTTTAGTTCCTCAGTTGCGAAAGTGGACGCCAGGTAAAGCACCGTTTGAACTCCTGCAGAGTAAAAGAAAAAGGAGGCCAGGAATCGCTTCAGAGACTTCATGTGGGCGACCTGATGCCATACTTTTTTTAGTTCTGCATATCCCTTTTTCACGATTTGTGAATCGAGAGGTACTTTGGTCTCTTTTGGCATTCTACGGAAGGTGATCTGTGCAAAGCCCAGCCACCAGAGTCCGACTAGTAAAAAAGCCCATCGGCTTGCCCCACCAGCATCCTGAAGGCCAAAAACCTCTGGATTTTGAATCATTATGATGTTAAAAACCAACAAAATCACACTACCAACGTATCCAAA
>JABDJM010000566.1 GCA_013002475.1 Saprospiraceae bacterium
GTAAAGGACCTCATCAAGCATCTTGAAGAAGGAAAAGATTTTGAGTGGCAAAAGCTTATTCGGACGGATCTTTTGTATACCCCGGAATCAAAGAAAATAAATGAGCTGCTAAAGGAGTTTCAACAAAAGCGACTTCATATGGCTATCGTGGTGGATGAATATGGCGGAAGCAGTGGGATCGTAACTCTTGAGGATATTATGGAAGAGGTCATTGGTGAGATCAGAGATGAAACTGACACTGACAATGAAGTGGAGTTTGAAAAAATTGATGACTTCAACTATGTCTTTGAAGGAAAGACGCTCATTAACGATGTATGCAAAATCATCAATGTTGATACTGACACCTTTGATGGAGTCCGAGGAGATGCAGATACTATTGCCGGAATGATCCTTGAATTAACAGGAGAGTTTCCCAAAATGAATTCTGAAATTTCTATTGGTTCTTACAAATTGAAAAACCTTGCAGTAAATAAAAGACGCATTCAAAAAATAAAACTAAGTCTTCCTAGTGCTCAGTAAATCCCAATATTTCCTTTTCAGCTTTTCTCTGATCTTTCTTCTAACAGCATGCTCAAAGGAAGAAGCTTTAATTCCTAAGCCACGAATTTATCCCCGTGTCCAGTTTCCAGAAAGGACATTCTCTGCTTTTGAACTTTCATCTTGCGACTTTGAATTCAAGAGACCAGATCATACCCGCATAGAAAGGGATACCGCCTTCTTTGATGGCGCTCCGGTTCACTCATGCTGGTTTGATCTTTTCTATCCCAACTTTGATGCTCGTTTGCATTTTAGCTATTACCCGGTTGATAAGTTCAACAGCTTTGAAAAGCTTCGTCAGGATGCCTTTGTTCTTGCTCAAAAGCACAATGCTAAAGCAAACTACATCGATGAGATCCCACTTGAAAAGAACGAACGTGTAAAAGGTATGATCTTTCAATTGGAAGGAGAGGTAGCGAGCCCGGTTCAATTCTATCTTACAGATGAGCGTTCAAACTTTCTCCGGGCAAGTCTGTATTTCAATACCAAGTCCCGGCCGGATTCACTAGCTCCTATTGTAGATTTTATCAAGGAAGATATTTCTCAATTGGTTCAAACATTTGAATGGACTAATTGAGTTCTAGTTGAAAAGCCGAAAGGTATTGATACACAAGAGGCCCCGACAATGTCGGGGCCTCTTGTATTATAGTATAGATGCTTTGGTCATTTCTGTGCAGGACTCGGTTCGCCTACGGGACCGGCCTCGGCCGGCTGCTCCTCTTCAAGTTCCTGTCCGGTAACCTTGGCCTTTATTTTTAGTTCGACTTCTTCAGCGATTTCTGGATTGTCCATGAAGAAGTTCTTAGCTGATTCACGCCCTTGCGCGATCTTAGTTCCTCCATAGCTATACCAGGATCCACTTTTTTCTACCACACCAAACTCAACTCCCATATCCACGATCTCTCCGGATTTAGAAATTCCCTCACCAAACATAATGTCAAAAAGTGCCACTCTGAAAGGTGGTGCCAGTTTGTTTTTGACAACCTTTACTTTGACATGGTTTCCGACAACGTTTCCTTCCTTGTCCTTGATAGCAGAGCCACTTCTTCGAATATCCAGCCTGACGGAAGAGTAAAATTTCAAAGCATTTCCACCAGTGGTAGTTTCAGGGTTTCCAAAGAGTACCCCGATCTTTTCTCTTAACTGATTGATGAAAATACAGCAGCAACCTGTGCGTCCAATAGTACCCGTCAGCTTACGCATAGCCTGCGACATAAGCCTGGCTTGTAGGCCCATCTTTGAGTCTCCCATTTCTCCCTCGATCTCACTCTTGGGGACCAGGGCGGCTACTGAATCAATTACGATGATGTCAATCGCTCCTGAACGAATTAAATTCTCCGTGATCTCTAATGCTTGTTCTCCATTATCAGGCTGAGAGATCAACAGATTTTCTGTATCAACACCCAACGCCTCTGCATAAGATCGATCAAAAGCATGCTCCGCATCAATAAACGCGGCAATGCCTCCTTGTTTTTGACATTCAGCTATTGCATGAATTGAGAGGGTCGTTTTTCCTGACGATGCAGGACCATATATCTCTATTACTCTTCCTCTTGGGAAGCCATTTATTCCTAATGCAAGATCCAAACCCAGAGAACCTGATGGAATGGTATCTACTTCTACAACTTGCTTATCGCCCATTTTCATGACGATACCTTTTCCGTAGGTTTTCTCAAGTCGATCCACTGTCATTCGGATCGCTTTTAATTTGGCGTCTTTTTCGTTGGCCATGGAAATTATTTTTGGAGGTGAAAAATTCGTTATTTATAGCAGGGACAAACATAAAACATTTTGTGTGAACAAACAAAATGTTTTGGAAACTTTTTTTTTGTTTTTTCTATAGATGCCAAAAATAAGAAAGCGGCACTTCCAAAGGAAATGCCGCCTTAGCTTTTTAGACCCTTTCGGGATAGTTGCTTGGTCTCTTACCGTTAAAGAGAAGGTTCCACTGCTGAATATCGACTATACTGCAGAACTCTGCTTAGTACAGAAGGTTTGACATCAAAGCTCACCTTTGGAATTTGACGGAAGGCTGCTTTAAGCTCTTCAAAGGTCCCGGATAATTCCTGGTCCTCCTCGAGCCTATGCTCCCATTCCAACATCTCCAGCGTGGGTTTCTCCCGATACAGTAAGTACACCAAATGGTTTAGTGTAGAATCTTTCTGCATAGAGAAATTTTAGTGAGTAAAGAAGGTTTTCCGTTGAAAACCACCTACTTAACTAAGTACTATTTGAAAATATTGTGTGAGGATCCCCTTATTTGACCCTATACCAGGTCTGGGTTCGATATAGTCCTGTCCAGTGTTTTCCGCGGACTTTGAGCTCGTCCTTATTGCCCTCATCATACCAAACCGAACAACGGTACTGGTTTCCGTTAGCCGGATCAAGGATGGTTCCCTGAGACCAGTAATCCTTATAGGGAGACAATTTTTCAAGGATCACCATACCCAGAATGGGCCGGTCCTTTTTCTTCCCTGTGCAATGATCGCAGACGATTGTAGATTCATCGGCAAGAAGTTTGACGATCTTCCCGAAGTATTTTCCATCATCTTCATAGATCTCTACATGAGACTTCGCCTCAGACGATTCGTCATCAATGGTTTTCCAAAGTCCGATTGGATTTTGCGCATGCAGTTGGGAAAATGAAAGTATCGCAAAAACTATAAGTAATGATCTAATCATGGTAAGTCTCGTTGTAAATCTATTTTCTATTCAGCAAAGGCCTGCATTTTGAAGAGGTCATCCTGGATTTTATGGTACCATTCTTCTTGTTGTTCTTCATTCAGACTATGCTGGGTCATAATATCATAATGCTTTTGTTGGGTTTCCCACCTCTCCAGAAAGTTGCTCACAAAATATTCAAATGCCCATTCATCTCCGCAGTTGAATTGCTTTTCACTAAGCGCCTTTCGAAGCTTTCTGGCATTTAGTTCCGTGATATCAAAGTGGATCTGCTCGTGCGTTAGATGGTGATTGGTAAGCGCCTCTGATTTAACCCAGGATTCATTTTTCTCAAAATAGGCCTGGACCTTATAAATGATTTTGCCATCCTTGCACCCGGCGTAATGAACTATCCCACTCGATGTAAGAGCAGAAATATTGCTCATATCATATGCAGGCATCCCCTCAAAATCATCCCAGGTAAGTCTATGCTCGGGTGACCAATAAATAATGTCAGGTGAATCTGTATTTCCTGAAAACAACAAAGCCAGGAAAAGACAAACAGCCGGAATGGATAAGCTCGATTTCATAACTTTTTTTTTATTCGTGGTTATGAGATGCTTCCCAGTTCCTCAGCAGGATCCCAAAAGTGAGTCTGGAAATTTTGAACAGTATTGTCCTCGATCTCAACTCCTTCGTTCTCCAGCAATTGTGACATCAAAGTGGGACTTGGAAAATGTGTTCTTCCAGTAAGCTCCCCCTTTCTGTTTACAACTCGGTGTGCAGGAACATTTTCGGTAGCAAATGAACGATTCAGAGCCCATCCAACCATTCTCGCTGAACCAAGGGCGAGATAGTTTGCAATCGCGCCATAGGTCGTTATTCGGCCAAAGGGAATCTTCTTCGTTACAGCATAAACATCATCATGGTAGCTCATCTTCTTAAAAAGCATTAATCCATTCTGTCTATGCCTTTCAAGGATTTTGTTCGCTACATTTGCTCGCAAAATCCCCGTTTTAAAGGGCTTTGAAGGGGTCTTTCGACCTCTTGCTACTTAGAAACGGCAAAGACTATGCCTTTCGACATATCAAAAATTGTTTTTTTTCGACTTTTCCCGAAAATATAGTTTTTAAAGGGGCCAATTAGAAAAATTTCTATTAAGAAAAATGCTAAAAACAAAAATCAAAGCTTCCCAGATCAGCAATTTAACCGATGCCAGGTATTTCGCAGCCTGGGGGGTGGATTGGCTTGGTTTTTCCGTTCAGCCCGGAAGCTCAGGATATATTGACCCGACAACTCTAACCGGGATCACAAGTTGGATCGAGGGTCCTGATATCGTGGCTGAATTTGACCTGGAAGAATCCGAACAAATCAAAACCGTGGCCGAAAAGTTGGAAATCAACTGTTTGCAGCTTGGCCACTTTTTTCCTCAAGAGGATCTTCAGAAACTCGCTTCTTTTGACATAATTCAGAAACTGGTTATCAACGAGGAATTGGGTGAAGTGGCAGTGAATCAATTTATAGAAAGTCGGGCCGCCTGGGCAAAAACATTTTTGTTAGATTTTGAAGTCGGTGGTTATTCCTTTCAGGATCTGCGGGAGAACAATTGCCCTCTCTCTCATGATTTTATTCGTGACCTGGTTAAAAGACATTCTTGCTTACTTCAAATAAGTATCCGGCCTGATGACATTCCTCCAATTCTTGAATTAGGGTCTTTGGGCTTGTCCTTGAAGGGGGGCTCTGAAGAAAAAGTTGGTTATAAATCTTTTGACGAACTGGATGAGCTCTTTGAAGCCCTGGAAGACGATTAGCCTTTCATATGCTTTACGATGGCTTTCGCATGATGCCGTGTGTTCTCAATAAAAAGGAGGCTGGTTCGTAAACCTGCCTTGACCACTCCCGCCAGATAAATCCCTTTTATACTACTTTCAAGGGTCTCCTCATTGTGGACAGGCGTTTTCCATTCGTCCTGCTCATATTGCAAACCCAACAGATCCATTAATTGGTAGTTCGGTTTGTAACCGGTCATTGCCAACACGAAATCATTAGGATATTTAATTTCCCCATCCGGAGTCTTTATGATCACATGATCTTCCTCGATCTTGATAACCTTGGAATTGAAAAAGGCCTTAATACTTCCTTCCTTAATCCGGTTTTCGATGTTGGGTTTTATCCAGTATTTCACCCTTTCATAAATGGTCGGCTCCCGAACAACCATGGTCACGTCCGCACCTTTATGATATGTTTCCAGTGCTACATCACAAGCAGAATTTGCAGCACCGATCACCACCAGCTTTTGTCCGACATAAATGTGTGGCTCCTGGTAGTAGTGCCGCACCTTAGGAAGTTCTTCGCCCGGAACATCCAGCAATCTTGGACTATCATAAAACCCCGTTGCCAAGACTATATTATTACAGGAGTATTTTCCCTTACTCGTGCTGATCTGAAAGTTTCCCTTTTCTCCACTGTAGTCAGTTACTTCTTCATAGAAGTGAATGTTTAAATCCCAGGCGTCGTAGACCCGCCGGTAATACTCAAGAGCCTCCCTCCGTGTTGGTTTGTCAGAATGAGAGATAAAGGGAACCTCTCCTATTTCTAAAAGTTTGGAGGTGGAAAAAAAGGTCATGTTTGTCGGGAAGTTGAAAATGGAATTTACCAAAACCCCCTTTTCAATAATCAAGTGGGTCAGCCCGGCCTTCTTTGCTTCAATGCCGAGAGTTAGCCCAATGGGTCCGGCGCCAATAACGATTATGTCGTAATGTGCTTCTTGTGTCATAGATTATTTCAATGTCAAAGGGCCAAAAATGCCAGCATCGATCCACCCTCTGTTTTTGTCCTCTCCTTCTACGATCGTTGATCCTATAAAATGTTCTCGCTCTG
>JABDJM010000086.1 GCA_013002475.1 Saprospiraceae bacterium
TTTTTTTGATCGTTGATTATTACTTAAGTCTGGGAGTGTTGGGGGCCTTATTGATCGGATCCTCAGCCAAAGCTCAAAGGCTAGGAGATCTGACAGCCCACACCACGGTGGTCAGGATAAAACAAGACCTTCATTTTACCCTCTCCGATATCCTGAAGATTAACACCATTGAAAATTACACGCCGAAATTTCCTGAGGTAAAAAGTCTGGGGGAAAAAGACATGCTGCTGCTAAAGCAAACATTAGGAAGATACCAGGCCCATCCAAACTCATCTCATAAGGAGGCTATTCTGTTGTTGTACGATAAAATGGTGGATATCCTGGGTGTGGATCATAATGGAAGGGATAAGATCGGATTCTTAAAAACTTTGTTGAGGGATTATATAGTTTTGACCCGGTAGATTAATGGGTCGCGGGTCACAGAACAATAGGGAAATATCCAATTAACAACCTGCCTGCCGGTCTCCGGCGGCCAAAGCATTTGGCGACGGCACGCAGGCAGGTCAACAATCTTTTTGTGGGTAGAAGAAAAAAGAAAATACTTGAATCGGTTTTGATCAGTGGGATCGCAGACAAGGGTAAGGCCGTAGGCCGTGCTGAGGATGGTCTGGTGATTTTTACGCAAGGAGCGGTTCCAGGCGATGTAGTGGATATTCTGGTTACTAAAAAGCGAAAAGGGTTTTTACAGGGAAGGGTGCTGAATTTCAAGAAATATGCCGACCACAGGATAGAGCCCTTTTGCCAACATTTTGGACAATGCGGAGGATGTAAATGGCAAAACCTTAGCTACGAAAAGCAACTGGAATATAAACAGCAGGTCGTAAGGAATGCCATTACAAGGATCGGAAAAACAGAGCCAAAAGAATTCCTACCGATACTTGGAAGTGAGGAACAAAGATTTTATCGGAACAAGCTGGAATTTTCTTTCTCCTGTAAAAAATGGTTGCCACCTGAATTACTAAATACAGAGATCTCCAATGTGGAGGATGTATTAGGTTTTCATCCCCCCCGAGCATTTGATAAGATCATCCATATAGAAAAGTGTTATCTGCAATACGAGCCAAGCAACAAGATCCGGAATACCATCTTCGAGATTGCAAAAGAGCAGGGCCTTACTTTTTTTGATGCGGTAACAAATAAGGGTTACTTAAGAAACATGGTTGTTCGTATAACAACCCTTAATGAGATCATGCTGACCATGGTGGTGGGTGAGGATGATCCGGAAAAACTCGCAGGCCTCCTGGATGAAATTGAAAAAAGATTACCAGAAATAACCAGCCTTCATTATTGCATCAATAAAAAGGTCAACGATTTTATCATGGATCTGGAGATAATCTCCTACCGAGGTCCGGGCTTTGTGGAGGAACAGTTGGGGGAGGTTAAATTTCGGATCGGGCCAAAATCTTTTTTTCAAACAAATTCCAGACAGGCTGAAAGACTCTTTGAGACGACCTTCGAGTTTGCAGACTTGAATGGAACAGAAAATGTATATGATCTGTATTGTGGGATCGGAAGCATAGCCCTTTTTGGGGCTCGACAGGCGAAGCATATGGTAGGCATTGAAGAGATCCCTGAAGCGATTGAAGATGCAAAAAGGAATGCCAAGCTGAATAAGATTGAAAATTGCACTTTCTATGCCGGGGATGTCAAAGACATTCTTACCCCGGATTTTTCAGAAAAACATGGTAAGCCAGATGTGATCATCACCGATCCACCCAGGGCTGGGATGCACCCAAAAACCATTGATATTCTTTTGGAGTTGAATGCACCGAAGATCGTGTACGTTTCCTGCAATCCTGCTACTCAGGCCAGGGACATTCAACTTCTTTCGGAAAAATACACACTGGAAAAGTTAAGACCAGTGGACATGTTTCCACAGACTCACCATATAGAATCGGTGGCTCTTCTCATCCTGAAATAATTACTCCTGGAATCCTATATCCAAATAGGCTTCCTTATGTTCTGGCCCCAATTCAAGGGCAATAAGTCTTCCTGTGGTACAATTACAGGCTTCGCATAGCTGGGCGAACTCCTCATCAAATTGAATCTCCAAATAGCAGTAATCAGGCAGGTCCATGCTGTCTATCCAAGCCTCTGCAGCCTCCATTAATGCCGCATCTCCAGTGTCGACCTGACCCCAGGGCGCTCCACACTTAGGTTCAGTATAAAAAATGTAGGTTTTTTCCTCATTACAGGTAAAGGAAAGACAAACTACCAGCAGGCTAAATATGAAGAACCGCATAGGTTTTTCTTTTAGAAACGATAATTCCCTTGGAATCGTTGGCTCCTTGCACAGCTTTTACTTATCTTGCGAATAGTTAGTGTAACAATTAATTGTATGCAAAACACTGAGATAAGATCCGAGTGGAACACCGTTTCCGGTTATAAGATCGAAGTAGCATCTAAATTGATGCGACAGACCTTTAAGCGGATGCTGAGAGAAAGGAATTCCGGGATCACAATTGATCAGTGGGTTCTCTTACAGCAGTTGGGCGAAAAGGATGGCATCAGCCAGTGGGAGTTAGCCAATGCGGTCTATAAGGATGCCCCCACCGTCACCAGAATAATTGATCTGTTGGTTGAAGCTGGGTTGGTCCTAAGGGCTACAGACCAGGATGACCGTAGAAAGTTTTTGATCCGGCTAACTCAGGCGGGCAAGAAAAAGATCAGGGAGGTAGAACCGCTTGTGCAAGAATTTCGGTCTTTACTCTTTAACGGAATGAACAAAAAACAATTGAAGGATTTCCAGGTAGCCCTGGATCTGATGCTAAAGAATCTCCAATAAATTCAATCATATGCATTACGCAAGTCTAGGCAAGGTCCCACCCAAACGACACACCCAGTTTCGAAAGCCCGATGGTACCCTATATCATGAAGAGCTTTTTTCTACGGAGGGGTTTAGTGATATGTACTCACTATTATATCACTGCCACCCACCTACGCAAATTGTTCAGGTTGGAGAGCCCAAGGATATCACTCCCAAGACCATCCATGACAAACAATTGAAGCATCGCTCTCTTCAAGGCTTTGCGGTGGAACCTGTGGATGACTATTTGGAGAGCCGGGTTCCTGTGCTCGTCAATTCAGATTGCAAGATCATCTTGGCTGCACCCCGCAAAAGCATGGAGGATTATTTTTTCAAAAATGCTGATGCAGATGAAGTCATCTTTGTCCACCAGGGAGAAGGTACATTAAAGACTGCCTATGGTAATGTGGATTTTGGTTATGGAGATTATCTGGTGATTCCGCGAGGTACGATCTACCAAATGCATTTTGAGTCAGCAGACAACAGACTAATGATCACGGAGTCTACTTCACCCATCACGACTCCAAAAAGATACAGAAATAGCTACGGGCAATTAATGGAGCATTCTCCAT
>JABDJM010000001.1 GCA_013002475.1 Saprospiraceae bacterium
ACTATTGGATCAGTTGTATCAAGAATAACAAACTGTGCAGAGGTGCTATCTACATTTCCACAATCATCCGTGGCATAGAAAGTAACACTCAAGACATTGGTGGTATCATTTACACAACTAGGAAGTGAAGGCACTCCGCCGCCACCATAATTATTCGACCAGCTAAAGCCAGTTCCTGAGTTACATCCATCAGCAGCGGTAGCTCCACCATTATTATTCAACCAGGCTGTAAGCGCGGCAGTATTGCCTATGCCGTTACATTCTACAGTAGTATCTAAAGCAGTTGCAGTTACAGTCGGTGTCGATGTATCCAGGATATAAAAGCGAGAGGATGTACTATCGACATTACCACAATCATCTGTGGCATAGAATGTTACATTTAAAACATTAGTAGTGTCATTATTGCAACTGGTAAGTGCCGGAACACCGTTTCCATCGTAGTTATTGGTCCAGCTAAGACCGCTTCCTGTTCCACAGCTTTCATCGACCGTGGCACCGCCAGCATTGTTTAACCAATTGGCTAAATCGGATGAGTTTCCAGATCCATCACATTCCACCACTGTATCCTGTGCAGAAACTGTGATAGTAGGATCGTTGGTATCAATTATTATAAACCTGGCAGTAGTACTATCCACCCTATCGCAATCATCTGTGGCATAAAAAATTACTTCAAGGATGTTGGTGGTATCATTGGTACAACCTGGAAGGGCAGGTACTCCGCCTCCACCATAGTTATTTGACCATGAAAGTCCACTTCCTGAATTACAGCCATCTGCACCTGAAGCTCCACCCAGATTGGAAAGCCAATTAGAGAGATCTGTGAGATTACCAAATCCATCACACTGTACAATCGTGTCTGAAGCAGTGATAGTAATGTTAGGTTCAGTTGAATCAATTATTATGAATCGTGCAGAGGTACTATCTGAAAGGCCACATGCATCTTCTGCAAAGAACCAAACAGTTAAGACATTCGTAGTGTCATTATCACATGAAGGAAGAGCAGGTGCTCCGCCGCCAGCATAATCATTTGTCCAGGTGATGTTGTTTTCAGAACAGCCATCTGAGCCTATAGCCCCCCCGTTGTTGGAAATCCATGCATTAAGTTCTGCGATATTGCCCAAACCATCACACTCCACAATCGTGTCCTGGGCCGCAAGAGTTAGGTTAGGTTCAGTTGTATCTTCAATGGTAAAGGATGCAATAGTCGTGGTATCATTTCCGCAAGCATCCTTTGCAGTAAATGTTACGGAAACAGTTCCCGTGGCTGAACATCCATTTGGAAGGGAGGAAAAATCATTTTCCCAATAAACATTTCCACAGTTGTCAGTTGCTGTAGCCCCTCCATTAGAATTAATCCAGGAAGAGATCTGTGAATAATTTCCACTGCCATCACATTCGAAAGTGACATCAGAGGCCAGGGTAGAAAAAACAGGTGCTTGCGTATCCTCAACTTCAACTGTCTGGGATTCGGTTGAAGTGTTATCGCAATCGTCGGTGGCAGTCCAGGTTCGAACTACCGTGTACGTCCTGCATGTGTCAGAACAAGTAGAAGGAGGTATGACCGTTACTGAGGATGTACAAGTCGGATCCAGGTTATCGATTAAATCAAAAACCTGATTTCCACTAGAAACCGCATAAGGCCCAAGAATGTAGACCTCATCATAGTTCCCGCTTTGCGGAGCTCCGTCGATCAGAGCATTCCACCCAGTAGAGCTGGCTGGGTTTTCTGCAATTAATGTGAAAGAGAAGACATCATCAGAGGGGTCATTGGGAGTTGCGTTATCCGAACAGGTAAGGTTAAAAACATGATAATCAATAGTCGAAACTGTTGAGGAAGTGGTTGCTTTCAACAAGGAAGGAGTAAAGATTGAGAAGAAAAGGATGGTTGCTAAAGAAAGGAAAACCTGTTTGAATAGACATGAGTCAGACCCTTGGAATAAAGAACTTATTCCAACCAAAGCATTCGAGTTGATTTTTCTAATCTGCTCTGTAGAGTTTAACTCCATAAAATCTTCATAGTCTCTGCCTTCATTAGCCTTCATCGCGTTCGGATCGCACTTGGAGGAGTAAAGGCAGACGCCGCTTACCGGAAGGGTCCCAATCGTGGGTCCTCTGACAAGCAGCTTACATCATGTTCAATTACATATAAAAAGCAACCATATGAGGAAAGACAAGAACTATACCAGATTAAGGGTATCTGAAGGTGGGAAATTGGGCCTATGAGTTGAAAGGAATGATGAATCTATATTTTCTTGATATTCAATTAGTTACGGCAGCCAAAAAAAAACACTTTTCCAACTTCCTTTCAAAAATATTTGTGACAAGATTCCGGATAAAAAAGGAAAATTAATAACAACATGAAGTTGAATTAAATGCCGCTAAGATCCAGGGTCACAGTTTTCAGACAGGTGGGATCTGATTGATCGATAATATCAAAGGTTAAATTTGGCCCCCCGGAAAGAACGGGACCGATGCTATAGGATTGAAAATAATTCCCTGAAAAAGGTATCCCGGCAATGTTTGCGTTCCAGCCTCCAGAACTATTTTTTCCGATTACTGCCAATAAAAATGAGATCTCATCATCAGAGGTATCACCAGGGGTTCCCTTTTCATCCCAGGTAGCCTGAGAAATACCAAAAAGGATTTCGCAACCGGGGGAGTTTTTCCATCCAGGTATAGGATGTTGGATTGTGATCTCAACAAATCCAGAGGCAATAGCTGTATCGCAATTATCAGTTATTGTTGGTAAAACCGGATCTGGGATCGAATCGCACTCTACTAGGGTATCAACCGGAACTCCATTTATCTGTGGCCCTGTCATATCCTGAACCAGGATTTCCTGCGTATCCCGGGCAATTTGCCCTATTGAATCGGTAGCAGTCCATATTCGAGTTAATGTATATCCGTTATCACAAGATACCCCGGTTGTGTCCTCGGCGAAACTCAAGCTTACCGAATAACAATAACTTGTTCCAAATATTTCGGATCCAATAATTGGAGGACTCGGAATCTGATGACACTCCACTGTAGTATCAGATGGAGTGCCAACTACCCGGGGTGGGGTTATACAATCGATTACTCCAAGATCTAGAGTAAGGTTCGTGTTGTTGTCTCCATCTTCCGAGGTTGGTTCTCCATTATCCGAGAGTGTGATCGCTCTACTCACAATACCATATCCTGAAAGGAAGTAACCATTATCATCTC
>JABDJM010000027.1 GCA_013002475.1 Saprospiraceae bacterium
TTTGGAAATTAAATCCGGATACCCAACTTTGGGTGAAGTTATAGTCTTGCCAAATATCCTCAACGGTGATCTTCTTCTGACTTTGAAGAGAGGTAGTTGAAAAAATCAGTAAACAGATGAATGAAAGGTATTTCATGAAAATGAGTTTAGTATTGATTTCCGCGGGCCTACAAAAATAGGATTTTTGATAGTTCAAGGAAACCCACCATTTAACGTCCTGCCACCACAATTACTATTTCTCCCTTCACCTTTTTTTCGTGGTATTCACTGATCAAATGCTCCAGGCTCCCCGTTTTTACTTCTTCATGGATCTTGGAGATCTCTCTGATAACCGCCGCTTTCCTCTCTGTCCCACAATGTTCCCCAAGTTGCACCAGACATTTATGCACTCGATGAGGCGATTCATAAAGGGAAAAAGTACAGGGTAGCCCGGCGAGAAATTCAAGCCTGGTTTTGCGCCCCTTTTTGTGGGGTAGAAACCCCTCAAAGTAGAATTTGTCGCAAGGAAGACCGGATACCACCAAGGCAGGAATAATGGCGGTAGGACCAGGAAGGGCGGTAACCTCAAGCTCCGCTTCATGACAAGCTCGGACCAGGAGGAATCCCGGATCCGATATGCCAGGTGTCCCGGCATCACTTATCAAGGCTATTTTTTGTCCAGCTTGTAGCCATTCAATAACCCTAGGTGTCATCTGATGTTCATTATGCTGGTGGTAGCTTTTTTGGGGCACTGTTATGTCATATTGCTTCAACAACACACCTGAAGTTCTTGTATCCTCCGACAATATTAGATCCACCTCTTTTAGAACCTCCAGGGACCTTAAGGTGATATCCTTTAAATTTCCGATAGGTGTGGGTACTAGGAATAACATCTTCAAGTGGTCTTCTTAGGGGAAAAAAACAAATAGCGGATCAGGCCTGTCAATACATAAAGAGCCACCAATGGGGCCAAAGAATGCTCCTTCCAGATCAAAAGGCATATAATGGAAAAAACAAAGAACGATAAAGACCATTCGTTTCCTTTCCATCCAAAATTTTTGAGCTTCAAACTAAAGAGAGGTAGTTCACTAACCATTAACCAGCATACCAGGGCGAAAATGAAATACAGTAACCAGGGATTTAGCAGAACAGAGCTTAAGCCCTGGAAATCATCAACCACGATCATGAGGAGCCCAACGATAAAAAAACAGGCGGAGGGTGTAGGTAAACCAAGAAAAGAGTCACTCTGCCTTTGGTCCAGATTAAACTTTGCCAACCTCAGGCCTGCAAAAGCAGTGATTAAAAAACCCGGAAAGGCCTTCCAATCCCAGCTGAGCGCTGGCGGTAGGGTCCCCTCGGGGTCTCCAGCCATCAGGAGGAGGAAATATCCGATGGCGCCCGGTACAAGTCCAAAGGAGACCATATCGGCGATACTATCCAGCTCTTTTCCCAGATCACTATTAATCTTGAGCATCCTTGCTGCCAGTCCATCAAAAACATCGGCTATAGCTGCAGCTACCAAGCAAAGCATCACCAGGCGGTATTCTCCTAAAAAAAGAAATAACAGAGCTGAGCAGCCAAAAAGCAAGTTGGTCAGCGTCAATATGTTAGGTAGATTCAGAAGCATGGAAGGCCATTATTGCAGCCTAAAAGTAGTACTTTTGGCCCATCCCATTTTGGTCGTTTATCCGGCCAACTAAATGCAATTTCAGATCGTTTGTAATCTAGAGGTACTCTGGACCGTTATTGTTAGGATAAAGATTTTCATGAACCCATTTAGGCTATTTTTCTTTTTTGCTTTTTTCATGCTCAGTGGACTGGCTATTGCCCAGCCTCAAAATGACGAATGCCTTGGTGCTATCCAACTCGACGAGCTCAATGAATGGTGCTCAGAAGTAGGGGCATTTAATAATATAGGAGCCACCGTTTCGGCGGAAACAGATCCTTTGTGTTTTCCCAATACCACGGATAATCTGGATGTCTGGTTTTATTTTGTAGCCACTGCGAATACTCTCAATATCAATGTTCGGGGTGCCCTTCAAAACAATCCAGGCGGAACTCTTCCCAGTCCGCAGCTTGCATTATACGATGGAAATTGCCTTAGCGGCCTCAACGAGATCGATTGTTTTTCTGATGCCTTCAACAACAACTTCGCTGAAATATTTATCAGCAACCTTTTACCAGGAAATATTTATTACATCCGAATAAGCGCCCGGGCTGCAGCCACCGGAAATTTTCAGATCTGTTTAAACAACTTCAACCAGCCACCTGACCCATCGGGAGATTGCCCGACAGGTGTGATCCTATGTGACAAAAACACATTCAGTGTGGAATACCTGGTCGGAGGTGGGACCAATCCAAATGAGATCCTCGGCGCTTCCTGCATTAACCCTCTGACCTGCGGGGCAGCAACTGAAACCAGCTCTGCCTGGTATAAATGGACTTGCGATCAAAGCGGAAGTCTGACTTTTGTGCTGACTCCCAATAACCCGGACGATGATCTGGAT
>JABDJM010000034.1 GCA_013002475.1 Saprospiraceae bacterium
TCGATCTGTTCGAGCATGGAATTATCTACCGTGATTGAGTTTTGCAGGTGTCCATTTCTGTAGATGGCATTGTTCATGCGAACCCCATCCATGACCAGCAAAACCCGGTTGGCTTCAAATCCCCTGATGATCGGACTACCGCCTCCCATCTGAGATTTTTGTACAAAGACACCTGCTTCGCCGGCAAGAGCGTCAGCGGTGGTCTGAGGATTTTTGAATTCTATTTCTTTCGCAGATATTTGATCGACCAGATAAGGCATCTCCGACACCCGTTCATCTTTCCTGCCTACTACTACAAGTGTGTCTATGGCGGTAAGACCTTCAGAAAGTTTTATAAGTCCGTTTCCCCGGCGAAGTTCGTAGAACGGCACCTTCAGATCAGTGTATCCGATGTAGGAAAAAGTAAGTACTTCCCGATAGTTTAATGTGGGGATTTTGACTCTGCCATCCAGGTCGGTTGTAGCGGTAAAAGTGGACATGTCCTGAGTGTAGACATTCACTCCAATTAATGGCTCATTGCTGGAGGCGTCAAGGACTGTGATCACCTGTGCAGAAAGAGTCAAGGGAATAAAAAGGACAAAAGCAGAAACGATTCTTCGAAACCATCGAACAACGCAAAACTTTTCGGCACGGTAAATTTCGTCCAAATTGACCCTTTAAAAATTAACCTAACTTATTCACTTTGAGGGGATTGTAATACTAAAGGTAGTCCCCCCATCTATAGTGGAAGATTTTACAAATATCCTGCCAGAATGATAACTTTCTATAATACGTTTAGAAAGGGAAAGGCCCAGCCCCCAGCCCCTTTTTTTAGTGGTAAAACCAGGCTGAAAAACGGTTTTGAATCTGGAGGAAGGAATTCCTTTTCCTGAGTCCTGGATTTCGATCACTGCATTACCATTATCCTGAAAGAGACGGGCAGCGATCTTGCCCTCATTGGACATGGCATCCAGGGCATTTCTTAAAAGATTTTCGAGTACCCAACTAAACAAGTGTCGATTGATGTTGGCAACTATCGGTTGGGAATTATCAGGATCGGGAAAATCGAAGACAACCTTCCTTGGGGCTCTGCGTTGCATGTAGGCTCTGATGGCTTCCAGTTCATCAACCAGGTTTACGGGTTCGAGCTCAGGGTCCGAGCCGATCTTGGAAAACCTATCTGCGATCAGATCCAGGCGGTTGACATCTTTGTCCAATTCAAGGAGGACCTGCTGAACCTGGGCATCGTCTTTTTTTGATTCGCGCAAATGTTCGATCCAGGCCATAATGGCGGAAGTAGGAGTCCCCAGCTGATGAGCGGTTTCTTTAGCCATTCCGACCCAAACTTTGTTTTGCTCTGAGCGCCGTGCTGAATTGAAAAGGTAGTATCCTGTTAGAATAAAAGTTCCTAGAAGTATAAACTGAAGGATCGGAAAATAGGTAAGAAGATTCAAGAGGCGACTTTGCTTGTAATACAAAGTGTAAGCATCAGGAATTTCGATCGGTTCGATGCTGGATTTTTTCATTTTTACCAGCTCCTTTTCCAAAAAATCCAGATCAAAATCCCGGTCCTCTCCAAAATTTACCGCAGCCTCGATATCTCCTTCTGTGTTTACCAGGATGGCTGGAATATCCTGGTTGGTTTTAATGATTTCCGATTGAAAGGTAACGTCTTCATCATTGGACCGGAGGTTCATCATTTCGAAAGCCTGCGCAAAAAGTCGGGCTTTGGTTCGCTCGCCATTGGCCAGCCTTTCGGCCAGGTAGCCGGTATACAAAACAGAAATGGCCATAATTGCCAGTCCCGCTAAAGCCAAAAAGAGTTTCCACCTTGATTTCCGCTGATAGATATCCATTAGTTCTGCGCTTTCTCCTTTAAGAACTGCTCTGCTCTTTGTTGAGCATTTAGCCGCACATTACTGTAATACAAGTTAAAATCTGCAATATGGTAGTTTTTAAAGGTAAGAAAAATAGACCCCTTAAATTCTGGCTTGGCGGCCCAAAGGACTCCGTTTCTGATTTGCGCATCTGTCACTCCTGGCAGGACACCACCCTCAAATTTTCTGAGCACTCCTCCCAGATTTAAGGAGTCAGGGGCATATGTGTCCAGAGTCGACCAGTTTAGCGGATTCGTGATTCCGTAGTCAGGACCCTGGGGCGTTTTTTGGGTAGTATATCCCGTTTTCAAAGTCCTCCAGGAACAAAAACATTGGATGTCCAATTCATCCTGACAGATCGGTATGGTGTTCAGACCACATCTGGGTATAGGCATCCCTACTATATAAGCGGCTACCAATTGATCAAGGAGCTTGGTTCCTTCAAAAAATTCACGCAGTAAAGTGAATCCGTGTTGGGCACCCTGGCTGTGGCCGGCAAGAATGATCGGTCGGCCTTGATTGTAATGCTCCAGATAGTATTGGAAGGCCTTAGCTATATCCTTATATGCCAGTTCAAATGCCTTCCCAGCGCTGGTTGTGTCTTTGGTGAAGTAGCTATGGATGTGCGCCTGTCGGTACCTGGGGGCATAGACTTTACCCACTCCGTTGAAAATGCTCCCTTGATATTTTATACTCCCTTCATCGGTCTTTTTGTTCAGCCTTTGATCATCTGTCGAACCGTTCCAATGCCGGTGACCTCGGTCGCCGCTGTAGGTGGTAGGATGAATGAAAAAAACATCAATGGGGGAGTCCTCCTGATTATCAGAAAACAAACTAGTGTCAGGGATAAGATCGGCCAGATCCTCACGCCCGGGCAGGGC
>JABDJM010000108.1 GCA_013002475.1 Saprospiraceae bacterium
AAACCATTCTTTTCAAAACTGGAAATGAGGAAAAGCACTTTGGACCGGGAACCATTACCAGAGACATTTTCCCTTCTGGGGTTAGCCTGAACTTCCCCATTAGCGAAGAACACAAAAATGGATTTGAATTTGAATTTGACCTGGACATTAATGGAAGCTCAGATGTTCAATTCCTCCCTTTTGGCCGGGAAACAGAAGTTCGGCTAAGTTCAAGCTGGAAGGATCCAAGTTTTAACGGAAGCTTTCTTCCGGACGAGCACAGTATCAGTTCTGATGGATTTGAAGCTTATTGGAAGGTATTGGAGCTTCAGCGAAACTTCCCTCAACAAGGAACCGGCTCTTTCATAATACCAACTAACAATAGGAAGATGAGACCCGGGAGAACAAATAATCAGTTTGACTCCTTTGGTGTGCGACTGATCTTACCGGTAGACGAATATCAAAAAACCCAAAGGTCCTCTAAGTATGCATCCTTTTTCATTTTCATCACTTTCTTGGTTTTCTTTTTTATTGAGATCCTTAACCGGAAGAGACTTCACTCCATACAATACTTACTCGTTGGAGGAGCCATCATTCTTTTTTACATACTTCTCCTAAGTATCTCAGAGCATTTCAGTTTTAACATGGCCTACCTGATAAGTTGTATAAGCATCCTGGGGTTGATCACAGTTTACTGTTGGTATATCCTGAGAAACAAAAAGCTAACCTTACTGATGTTTGGCACCCTGGCTTTGCTTTACGGATTCTTCTATGGTCTTTTGCAATTACAGGACTACGCATTGCTGATCGGCAGCATAGGTTTGTTCCTGATCCTTGCCACGGTCATGTATATTACAAGAAATGTAGATTGGTATGGCATTGGATCAAAAAATATCTCAGATGATTAAGGTTTTGAAATCATAGGAAGCGGTAGAAAAAACCAAAATTTTGGTATTTGTGACAGAACAAATTCCCAATTTTAGGTTTGTCGATTTACCTTTTTTAAAAATTACCCTAATACAATTACAAAATAGTTTATTTAGAATAATGATATCTAATAAGTTGATTTGCAAAGGGATATCCTAGGAATATCCCCTTTGTTCAGATTGCTTCATTAATAAAATTTTAAACAGAAAATAAAAGTCAAACCATGGCATAATAGTTGACCTTTTCCGGAGTAGCACTAAGCTGGGTCCTAACTCGGAAAACCAATTATGCCGTTTAACCCTTTCTTCAAAATCTTCACCTTCATTCCACTCATCGTAATGATGATTGTGATTTGTCCTCAGGATTCTGTTGGGCAAAATATTAATGACGGTTGCAATGAAGGAAATTTCGGGATCGATGCTGACCTTTATGCCAACAGCAACTCCTTCGGAGTTGAAGCTACTTCAACCAACAACTCAGACGATTGGTTTTTCAATCCTTCGATAAGTAATGGTTTAGGTATTGGGGTAATCGATGTTGAGGAAACAGATTCAATTCAGGCCTCCCTTCAGGCGGGTAATAACCTAGCCCTTATATTGGGCATGTCTCGCCCTTTCAACACAATACACCAGGGAAAAAGATTACTTGACGCGATTTACGGAAGAGACTTCTTTGGAGGAAGTCAATCCACAGACTTTACTGCATTTACGCAAGCAAGTAAAAACGGAGAAGATCCTGCTATTTGGGATACGGGTCCAATGAATGTTACCCCCAAAAATGATTTAATTGATTGCTATGCTCACTTAAGAAGAGACGGCATTCATGGTTCGGATGACCTTTGGCTTTATGCTGGCTTTAGTCGAATAGCCAATTCAGGAGACAGTTATCTCGATGTAGAATTCTATGCTGAAGACATGTACTACACTCCCGGTGTCGGTTTTACCTCCGCAGGTGAGGAAGAAGGGCATACGGCTTGGCTATTTGATTCAAGCGGAAATGTGAGGAGACCTGGAGATATCGTTATCAGTGTTAATTATTCCACAACCAAGGCACCAGAAATAGACCTAAGAATTTGGACCTCGAGGAGTGATTTTGAGAATATTCCGCCTGCTACCTTTTCTTATGGGGCTGATTTCGATGGGTCTTCTGTGAATTCAACCTATGGTTATGCAGTTATTTCTCCCCCACCAAATGGCACCTATGCTTGTGGGTTAGGAAACGATGATTTGTCTTTTGGTCCACCATGGGGAACCCTCAGTTCAAATGGAAATTTCAGTTTTACATATGAAAAGTATCAATTTGCGGAGATAGGAATAAATTTAAATGCTTTTGGAATAGATCCCTCTCTAATAATTAATTCTGGCAATATTCCGCCCTGTTCCGTTCCATTTAGCTCTCTGCTCTTCAAAGCAAGGGCTTCAAAATCATTTACCTCCCAATTAAAAGATTTTTCTGGACCATACCCTTTTGATGTTCCTACCACAGTACCCTCATTGATTGCAGGAGATACATTGAACTGTATAGAAAATATTGTTTTTCTAGGTCCAAACGAATTAATTGCAGACGCATACTATTCCTGGATCACTCCAGATGGCAATATTATTTCAGGGTCTGATTCATCACATATTTTGATTGACCAGCCTGGTTCCTATACATTATATGCGAGTTCGGCCCCAGGCTGTTTAGTAGACTCTAGCACCTTCTTCGTACCAGAATATACTTCCCAACCAAATGCCCTTGTGGAAGCAGATGTTGTTTATGACTGTAATAGCATGGCCCACCTGACGGCTAACCCACCGGGAATGACATATC
Source organism: Saprospiraceae bacterium (assembly GCA_013002475.1). Taxonomy (GTDB): domain Bacteria; phylum Bacteroidota; class Bacteroidia; order Chitinophagales; family Saprospiraceae; genus JABDJM01. The sequence goes on from JABDJM010000108.1 coordinate 2,719, forward strand.
AATGGACTGGTCCGTACAATTTTACAGAGGAAGGAGAGGAAATTTGGGTTGATCATGAGGGTCTGTATATCGTAGAGGTCACTGACCCTGCTTCTTTATGTAGCTCTTTGGATTCAATTTATGTCCCCGGCGGACCTTGTTTACCGATTGATTATGATCTGCTCCCTTCTGATTCAAATCAAGTTATCTTTTTAGATACTATCCCTCCGCTCGTAAATTGGCCTGAGGACCTAACGCTATCTTGCCTCGACAATATCTATGATTTTGAACTTACCGGAGAAGCCGTAATAGTAGGAGACAACTGCTTTTCAAATGCCCCTGCCCCATTCTTTTTAGACTTAACTGCAGGTGGAACTTGCGGAGGTAGTTTGACCTATAATAGGATTTGGTATGTCCAGGATAATTGTGGCAACCTTTTATACCATACTCAGCAAATTCAATTGCTCGATACCATTCCTCCGACATTTATAACTCCTCCGAATATTACAATAGACTGTGATTCTGATTTAGGAGATCTGACCACTACGGGTGATGCCATCGGGGAATTCGATGCCTGCGATCAAAATATCGGGGAAGCCACCTTTACTGATAATGTGGTGTTCTCACCGTATTGCAATAACAATTTTACCATTGTCAGGCTATGGTCCCTTGTGGATGCCTGTGGGAATGAATTTTCAGACACTCAGATAATTTCTTCAGGAGATTATGCTGCCCCTGTTTTTGATAGTCCCGCTGACATCACGATTTCTTGTGAGGACAACCCACAAGACCTTACCATTACAGGAGAAGTTGAAAATGCAAGTGATGATTGCAGCGGAGGGCCACTTTCAATAGAATATCAAGATATTGTATCAGCCTCCATTAGCTGTCAATTAAACAGTTCCATTCAAAGGACCTGGACAGTTACTGATGATTGTGGTAACTCAGCCAGCGCAGTTCAAATAATATCAATTATTGATTCACTGCCACCCACTTTTGATGCCCCAGCAGATCTTACGGTCTCCTGTGAAGTCGAATTAAATGACCTAGGCAGTTTAGGACAACCTACTAATATCAACGATAATTGTCAAACAAGTCAGCTAAGCCCAAGCTATCAAGATTCAATTCTTTCCACCGGCCCATGTCCTACTACCAAAATTGTGAGTAGAACCTGGAGACTTGCAGACCTCTGTGGAAATATGATGGAAGCAATTCAAATTATCGAGTTTGAAGATCTGAGCGTTCCATCGTTTACTGTTCCACCCGATGTTACCATCGGCTGTGATGAGGATCCAAGTGACTTATTTTTGGTCGGAGATGTCTATGATGAATTTGATAGTTGTCACTCCACCTCCATTGAAGCTAGTTATTCTGATAGCGTAAATGGGGCTGTCCCTTGTAATGGCTCAAGCATAATAACCAGGACCTGGTCTGTAATTGACGGTTGCGGAAATGCAGCAATTGGGGTTCAGAGCATTACTATGGAGGACATTACTCCTCCAACATTCTTGGCAAGCCTGGAAAGTCCTTTCGTAAGTTGTGATAGTTTGGTTCCGATCCCAGTAATCGGTGTTGACATAATCATTGAGGATGCTTGCGATACCACTCTTTCCATTTCATATTCAGAAACTCAAACAGATGTTACCTGTCCGAATGTATATATTCTAAGAAGGGTTTGGACAGCAATAGACGATTGTGGGAACCTTGACTCCCTTGTACAAGAACTTACCATTGAGGATTCAAGTGATCCAGTAATTTTGGTTTTCCCTCCAGACGTAACCATCACCTGCGACAGTTTAATTCCCCCGAATGGCGCTGAGGTATCGGATAATTGCAGTTCGAATATTGATGTACAGACTAGTGATTTGGTTCAACCTGGGACCTGCGACTTTGCCTACAAGATCATCAGAACCTGGTCATGGGTAGATGATTGTGGAAATACAAATTCAACCTCCCAGGAAATTACGGTTATAGATGAAACCTATCCGATTTTCGCAGCCCCTGCCGATACTGTTTTAGATTGCAGTGCAAATCTTGCGGATCTTGATCAGACTGGGAATGTTGTAAATGAGCAGGACAATTGTGACAGTGGATCCTTGGACATCAGCTATCGGGATAGCCTGATTGCAGGATTCCCTTGTGGAGGATCCCAAAGAGTGCTGCGGATTTGGTCTGTAGCGGATACTTGTGGAAATGAAAGCTCCCAAATTCAAATAATCGACTTAATTGATATTTTGGGGCCGGAGTTTACTCCACCACCAGATGTCACTCTGGATTGTTCAACTGATGCAGTCAATACTAATGTCACTGGTCAGGTCACAGTGATAACAGATGATTGCGATTTCTCTCCAATGTACACGGAATATCAGGATTCGATCATTTCTTCAGGTATTTGTCTTGAGAATTATACCATTATACGAACCTGGACACTTACGGACGATTGTGGGAACCATAGTTCTGCGGATCAAACGATTACAATTGTTGATTCAGGAAATCCAAGTTTTACTCCTCCTGCTGATATTACTGTTAGTTGCAGCGAAAATATTGACGACCTGACCTTCACCGGTGATGTTACCGATGAAGGTGATGGTTGCCAGGACATAATGGGAGATGCTACCTATCAAGACAGCATTGTAAGCGTAGATCCTTGTGGGACAAACAGGGAAATTCTCAGGACTTGGGAATTGACTGATAATTGTGGAAATACTTTTACCGCAAACCAAAGCATAACAATAATTGATACCATTGCTCCTGACATCCTTTACCCGGCTGATATTACACTGGATTGCGAGGAGGACCTAAATGATCTTGCAATAGCGGGCAACATAACTCATTTAGTTGATCCTTGTGGATCTGATTCAATCACAATTTCTTATCAGGACAATTTAATTGGTGGTGGAAGCTGTCAGGGAAATCAAATATTCGAAAGAACTTGGGAGGTCAGCGATTTATGTGGAAACCAAAGCTTAGGGCATCAAATAATAACCCTTCAGGATGTTTCAGGCCCCAGCTTTGATGAACCAGTTGACATTACCCTTGATTGCAACATGGACTATGAGGACCTAAATATTGCTGGACAACCAAACAATGTTCAGGATAATTGCAGTAGCCTATTGAGCTTGGTAACCTATCAGGACTCAATAATTACACTTGGACACTGTGGTTCAACCTTCACAGTGATTCGATCCTGGACTGCCACGGATGATTGCGGAAACGAAACTGTACAAGTGCAGACAATAGAAGTAGTTGATACGCTAGGCCCAATATTTTTCGCACCGCCCGATCTAACTATTTCCTGTGATGAAAATTTAGATGATCCTGCATTGACGGGGACGGTTGACAGCTCACTTATTCTTAGTGAATGTAGCATGAATGATCTCATTATCTGGTATTCAGATTCATTAGTAGTTTCATCTGAATGTCCTGCGGACAGAGAAATTTTTAGAACCTGGATGGTGAGGGATGATTGTGGGAACGAATCAAGTTTAGTACAAACCATATTTATGGTGGACTCTATTCCTCCACAAATTGATTACCCCGTAGATATTACTATTGATTGTAGTTTAGATCCTGAGGATTTGATTGTGACCGGAGACCCAATAATTTTGGGAGATGATTGCAGTCCGATAGAGGCCGAGCCAAGCTATTCTGATAGTATTGTTGTTGGTACAGATTGCGATGCTTTAGAAACCATCTTTAGAACCTGGCTCATTGTTGACGAGTGTGGTAATCAATCCTCCGGGTTACAAGTGATTACGATTCAAGATCTGCTTCCACCCGTTTTCTTTTCTCCTGCAGATACTGTCCTTCAGTGCTACCAGGATCCTTTAGATCTAACAATTACAGGAATTGCCTCTGGGCCCTCAGATCATTGCGATAGCAATCTAGGAGTACCAGTATACCAGGATAGTTTAGTTGTAAGTGATAGTTGTTCATTCAATCAGGCTATTTATCGTACATGGAGCCTTTCGGATAATTGTGGCAATCTAGGTGAATACCTCCAAATCATTTACCTGGTGGATAGCATCGGGCCGTCCTTTCAGGTACCAGTGGATGTAACCCTTTCTTGCGAGCAAGATCCGAATGAACTTAACCTTGTGGGCGCTCCAATAAATGAAGAATCAAACTGTCTTTCCTTGTCTGGGCAAGCCACTTTTGAAGATTCACTTGTGGTGTCTGATTTTTGTCTTGGATCTATCATCTATCGGACATGGACTCTAAGTGATGATTGTGGAAAGGATTCTAGCCAAGTTCAGGTAATTACAGTGCTTGAAAACGATGGTCCTGAGTTGGTTTCAATTCCTGGAGATTTGACGATCTCTTGTATGAGTCCCATTCCTATTGCTGAGCCAATATATCTAGATGGATGCTCTGGACCAGTGTCTATTATTGAGCAGTTGGATACCCTTTATAGTGGATGCCTAAATGGCTTCTCTGTTCGCCGTACCTGGATAGCCACGGACTCATGTTCTTTAAGGGATACCGTAGAACAAATCATCACAGTTGAAAACTGTCCTCAAAATATCGTCCTAATAGTTCCTGCAAGCCTGGAGACTTGTCCAGGGCAGGATTTAGAGCTATATGTTAATCCAAATGTTGATTCCACTTCTTTAGTTTATCAATGGCAATTCTTTGATCAAGGCCAGGGTACTTGGATTAACATCCCTGGCGCTACTGGATTAACATGGTTAATAACAAACATTCAAGAATCTGATACTGGCCAGTATCGATGTTTAGCTGCAGGAGAAATTATCGATTTAGATGATGTAGACTGTAGAGTAGAAAGTCAGGAATCAACTGTTGGTCTTACTGCGCCACCTCCAAATACCATCATCACAGAAATAATATGTCCAAAGGACTCAGTGCTTCTAAATGGCCAGGTTTATTCGCAAGAAGGTTCATTTTGGGATACCCTGTCAAATATGGCCGGGTGTGATAGTATCCTGCAAATCGAAATTAGTTTTTTACCTAATCCCCAAAGTACAGACACAATATATATATGTCAGGGTGATAGTGCCTTCATTTCTGGTGATTGGTATTCAGAAGATGTCACACTCACCGACACCATTATTAATCCAGGTGGCTGCGACAGTTTACATATCACTTCATTAGTGGTTTCAACTGTCACCTTTTCCGAAAGAGAAGTACAAATGTGCTCAGGGGAAAGCATTCTTCTTGGAGGAATGTGGCAAACGGAAGCTGGCGAATACCTGGACACGATTCCAGGAACCACTGGTTGTGACACCATCATGACTACAACCCTCATTCTAGTTGATTACATATCTATATCCTTGGAAGAGAACTTATGTGAGGGAGATACAATTTGGATGAATGGTATTGGCATCACAAATTCTACGACACTAATTGACACGATAGTAAATCTAACAGGCTGCGATACGATCAGAACTATTCAAATAAATCAATTACCTCACAGTTTCAGTCAGCAAAATTTTGAGATCTGCGAAGGTGATTCTTTGTACCTAGCTGGCAATTGGCAAACAGCGTCAGCAATTTATTATGATACGTTGATTAATCACTGGGGATGTGATAGTATGATAACCCTTGACCTAAGCGTTTTAAGCAATATTGAGATCCAACAAGAGATTAATTTATGTGAAGGGGAAGAAATCATTATTGATGGCATTACAATTGGCCAACCTGGTAATTACACAGAGAACTATATTTCTTCCAATGGTTGTGATAGTCTAATTCATTTCACAGTAAATGTAAATCCAAACTCAGATAGTCTGATCTACCGGAATATTTGTCAAGGTGAAGAATTAATCTTCAATGGTTCATCCTACACTTCGACTGGTACTTATAGCGCTGTTTTTCAAAATCAATACGGTTGCGATAGTTTGGTGACCCTTGACTTAGAAATTCAGGAAATGATTGAGGTGGATATGGAATATTTTCTATGCCCAGGAGACTCGATCTCAGTTGATGGATCTTACTACCACTCTGCTGAGGATTTTGAAATTATGGATGTAGCGGTTCAAGGGGGTTGCGATAGTTTGACAAAGGTTAGGATACAGGTGAGACCCATATTCCAGGATACGCTGAATTACGAAATCTGTGAAGGAGATTCAATCGAGATTTTAGGTTCTTTTTATAGTGAGGCCATGAGTATTATGGAGGAAAATCAAACGCAAGATGGTTGTGATTCCACGATCTTATATTTCCTTCAGGTTGTACCTCAAACAGATTTAGTTGTGGACGATGCCTTTATTTGCCAAGGTGATTCAGTAGAATTATTTGCAGAGGGGGCAGAGCTAGTCAATTGGAGCCCTGCTGATGGACTCAGTTGTATAGACTGTCCAAATCCTATGGCTTCGCCAGACCAAACTACCACTTATACCGTTAGTGCCGGATCCTGCTTAGGGACAACATCAGAAATGCAGGTAACTGTACATGTCGATCTAGCCCCGGAAATAACGGTAGATGCGGAGGCAAGCCTTGTGCCCGGAGATTCCCTTTGGTTAACGTATACTGTTTCGGATTCCTCTGCTCAAATAACTTGGGAAGGTCCTAATGGTCAAATTTTATGTCAAGACAGTTGTCAAAACCCATTGATGGTAAATCCAACATTGGAATCTATTTATACCGTTAGAGCAATGAGTGCGGAAGGTTGTGTTGCAGAGGATCAAATATTAGTTAGAATGAAAACCGAATGCGACGACGCAGAATTTTTCTTTCCAAACTTTATTACCCCAAACAATGATGGAAAGAATGATGAGTTTGTCGTTCAATATGAAGCGGTCAAGAAGGTATCTCTATTAAGAATCTTTAACCGCTGGGGAGAGCTTGTCTTTGAAACAAAAGACATTGACAACGAACATTGGGACGGAACATTTAGAAGCAAACCAGTAAATGCGGGTGTGTTCGTGTTCTACCTTGATGGATTTTGTTTAAATAATTTACCCTTCATCGAAAAAGGAAATATTACAGTTATAAGATAATACTTAGGACAATGGCCCTCCGAAAAAACAAAACTTACCATGAGAAGAAACCATTTACTAACCGGCCTATTCCTATTAGTTGCCTATGGCTTAAGTAGCCAGGATATTCACTTCTCCCACATTCATGCCTCGCCAGTTCATTTAAACCCGGCAATGACCGGAGTTTTTGATAAGGGCGAAATTCGACTGATTGGTAATTCCCGGTTGCAATGGGAAACCTTTACAAAAGGTTATAAAACCCTTGCCGCCGGTGTCGATGCCAAAATTTTCTCTTTGAATTCTACAAGTACGCTTAGTGGAGGGATTCAGGTTTATGCCGATCGGGCTGGAGACCTGAACTTTTCTACCAATCGTGTGGATTTGAACTTAGCAGTTCAAAAAACTTTTGACAGGCAGAGTCGAAATATGATCTCTCTTGGATTTCAAGGGGGATATATTAATCACAGCATTGATTATTCAAAAATGATTGGTTATGAACAAGAAGACGAACTTTTGAACTTTGCTCCCAAGTCTCTAAACACCTGGGATCTGGGCCTTGGAATGAGTTGGTTTCACAGAGTTGATCGTCGGGATTATTTTTATTTAGGTGGATCGGCATTTCACCTTAATAATCCTACGATTAGTTTCTTTGGGGAAATGGATAGCAATGGCAGAGACTCAGATATGGAGATGGGGAAAGTGTTATATAGGAAGATAGTGCTTCATGGCGGAGGAAAATTTAAACTAAGTAAAAATCTTTCTTCCTTGCCAAGTTTTATTTTCATGGACCAGGGACCACACAGAGAGGTTAAGGTGGGTTCATTTTTCAAATATCGAAACAGCCGATCCCAAAAACGAAAGGATTATGCGGTATATCTGGGGGCATGGCTTCGCTGGTATGCGGAAATGGATATGTGGGGCACTGATGCTGTAAATCTTTCGGTTCGCTTAGATCATGGAACCTCAATTTTCACCTTTTCTTTTGATGTGAATATTTCAAAACTGACGCAGGCAAGCCATGGCTTAGGCGGACCTGAATTTTCAATTATTAAAGTACTGGAGTGGGACAAGCCAAAGCCTAAGCGATCCAAAGTCAAGTGTCCAGCCATATAAAAAAAAGGGGGCCGAAATTCGGCCCCCTTTTTTTATTGCTGGGAAATCTTTTTCTTCCCTTTTTGAATCTTTTCCTCAAGATCCTTGGTTTTTTCTTCAGCCACTTCGATAGATTTTTTCTTTCGAGAATAATCTTCGTCACTTATCTTTTTCTCCTTCTTGTCCTTATCCAACTTATCCTTAGCCTTCTTAATTTTCTCTTTGGCCATTTTTACTTTTTCATTCCCTGAAACCACTCGTTCCGCAACCTCTTTCTTCTTTTCAACATTGCGAGCTCTAGCTTCAACAGCTCTGGCCTGACCAAAATCACGACCTTTTAATTCTCCCTTATTTTTTCCGTAAGCATTGCCCTTATTTTCTTTCATCTTATCCTTTGCCCCCTTCTCCTTACCTTTACCTTTAGCCATTCCTCCCTTTCCAGATTCGTCAGAATCATCATCCTCGTGCATTTCATCATCATTATCGTCTTCATCGTAGTCCTCATCCATATCGTCATCATCAGATCCTTTATCAGGCTTTTCCTTTCCTTTTCCCATGCCTTGAACCTTTGCCTTATCTTTTCCTTTACCAATTGCATCCTCTATTTCATCGCTGTCTGATTCGCCATCATCAACATCTACATCAGCATCTTCATAGCGATCCTTTACTTTGCCCAAATCTTTTCCTTTTGCTTTGACCTTATCCTTTCCCTTCTTCATCTCTGATTTGGCTTTCTTCGATTTTTGTTTTCCTTGTTGTGCAAATCCATCAATAGGGATAAACAGCGCCAATGCAAATAATAGCAAGGCTCCTAAGAAAAATTTTGTCTTTACGTTCATTTTAAAATAATTAGGTTTTTAAATATCCAAATCCTTTAAGGCCTCCTCTAAGGCTTTTGCAGAGGATTCAATTTCATTCTTAGTGGCATCCAGTTCAACAGCAGCAGAATCGAGTTGTTCTATTTCTGCTTTTTCTTCCGGACTTACCTGATTAGCCTTTTGGGAACATGCGGCAAGAAAAAATGCCACACTTAGAACACAAATAACGTACCGCATAGTATCTAACTTTTAATCAAAAAAAATAACGAGGGAATTGATATTAAAAATAGGAATAATTTGTAACTCCTTTATTCCATTTCGGCAACCTTCACCATGCGGTCTTCCACTTCGTGAACTAACTCTACAAAATGCGGGTCTCGTTTTGTTGCCCGGGTTCTGCCGAAAGGTAGATCCACATGAATGTGTTCCACAAATTTGGACGGGGCTGACTTCATTATATATATGTCGTCACCTAAAAAGACTGCTTCAGAAATATCATGAGTTACGAAGACAATGGTCGGGTGAAACTTGCCCCAAATATCCAGGAGCAGATCTTGCATCTGCATTCTGGTCTTTATGTCCAGAGCTCCAAAGGGCTCGTCCATGAGGAGGATCTCATTATTAGCAATCAGAGATCTGGCAATGGCCACGCGTTGCAGCTGCCCGCCTGAAAGGCTTGGGTACTGTGCATATTTATGTTCATGGCCCTTTAGCCCGACCAGCTCGATAAGCTCCATGGCCTTGGCATCACGCTCTTTTTTTCCTACGCCCTGATAACGCAAAGCAAGTCCCACATTGTCCAGCACCGTCATCCATGGCAAGGATGAATATTGCTGGAAC
>JABDJM010000123.1 GCA_013002475.1 Saprospiraceae bacterium
TTGTAGAGGTTACATAGGATTTTCTTTGATATTATCGAAATCCTGCTGCCAAGCCCTTGATTCACTCAACAACCCACGAACATGGAGAATATTAGAACGATAATTGCGGACGATCATCAGTTATTCATCACAGGACTAAGATCCATCTTAGGTGATTCTGATCAGTATGAATTTGATGTGGTAGCACTCGCCCACGATGGCGATGAGTTAATGGAAAAACTGAAACTCTATATCCCTGATTTTTTGATCCTCGATTTGAATATGCCAGGGAAAGATGGTTTGGATGTTTTAAAATTGGTTCGAAAAGAAAACCGCGATCTGAAGATCCTTACTCTTACCATGTACGATGATTCCAAAATCGTAAAGTCTGCTTTCAAAACAGGCACAGATGGCTATGTTTTAAAGAATGAAGGAAAAGAGGGTTTATTACGAGGGATCCATGAAGTTCTTGAAGGAAAAACTCATCTAGGGGAAGGAGTTCGCCTGAATGAGGAACTTGTAACAAATTCAGGTGTGACGATTGAAAGGTTTATATCTCCTTACGAAGATCGCTTTATCAAAAAGTATAACCTGACGAAAAGAGAGATCGAAATTCTAAGATTGATCACTCAAGCCTTAAGCAATAAAGAAATCGCTAAAGAGCTCTTTATTAGCGATCAAACAGTGTCCGTCCACAGAAAAAACATCATGCGAAAGTTAGGTGTTAGTAATACGGCAGGTTTGATAAAATTGGCTTACGACAACAGCCTTGTGTAGTATTCGTTTTTATCCTATCTATTTGATTATCTGATAGTTTTCCAGTGAGTATTCACATATACTCCCAATCTTGTTTTATAATTTACCGTTTTTCGGGTAGTGATTAAAATGCTATTCCCCTTATCTTTGAAGGGTTGAAACTACAGTATGTAGTGAAAATGCTTTGACTTACACGGTAAAACATCCCATGAACTGAAATATCTCCTTCCTAGGCCTTTCTTGCCGACCTGATTGCATTCGAGATATTCAGCGTTTTTGACCGAGTAACATTATTGACTTTTGAATCTCTTATCCTGAACTTGTTGTTCAGTAAAGAAATTTATTGCTACGGAAGGCACTGTGCCTTTAAGTAGCAGGTATCCCAGGTTTAATTGGTCTGTGACCGGTTGAACGCATATCAAAACATATCCATTGATCTGTGCCTGTCCAGGCCCGGGAGTTCCTGTTATTTGTTCCGATGCACCCGCAACCAATTGTTGAACATGCAGAAAACTGTACTGTTATATTTTGCTTTGCTATTTTGGTTTGTTGTGCCTGTGAAGGCACAACTTACCTTTTTTGTTGAGGATTATTCCGCAAAGAATGGTGACTTCGTTGATGTCCCGATTGTCATCGAAAATTTCGATTCCATTTTTACATTCCAGTTTACTTTTTCGTGGGACCCGACGGTGGTAAAATACCTCGGGGCGGTAGAACCAGATATCACCAACTGGAATATTGCCACTTACAACGATAATACTTCTCCTGAAGGGTTTGTCAGGGCCGCATGGTTCGACGATACCTTGGTGGGAGTAAACCTGCCAGATGGGGATTCTTTGATCACTATGACCTTCGAAGTAATCGGGGAACCGGGCGATTCAACACTCTTTGCATTCCCTCAGACCCCGCTCCCTCCACAATATGGTACGGTATCTGATACTTCACCACAAGTGCCTGATATTCAGGAGGGGAAACTAAATGTCATGTTTGACGTAAGTACTCATACCCCTGAGGACTATGGATGGATCATTAAACCTGCTTCTCCTAATCCTTTCAGGGACCAAACATCCCTTGAATTTACATGTCCAAAGGCGTCTGCGGTTTCGTGGTCGCTATTTAATACTAATGGAAAATTAATTAAGCACTATAAAGGAGACTATCCTGCAGGAGTAAACCATTTTGTTCTGGAACAGCAATTACTAAACGAAAATGGTTTGTACTTCCTAAGGTTAGAAACCGCTGATTTTATACAAACTCAAAAAATCGAGTTTTTTAAATAAGAACGATTTAACTAACATCCCAACTTCCAAGGACTATGGGTAAATTCTTTACTTGCTTCCTATTCGTAGGAACAATGCTATTTTTTAGCACGTCTTTGAATGCGCAAAACGTTGAGCTGTCATTCAATCCATCCTCTGTTACAATTGATCCTGGGGACACCACTACTCTTTCAGTTCTGGGAGAGAACTTTACCGGTGTTACAGGTTTTTCAGGAACCATTACCTGGGATCCATCCACCTTAAACTATCTTGGTGTTCCACCATTAACGATTAATCTTTCCGGCCTAACCCTAAATGAGACTATGGTTGCCTCTGGGATTTTGATCTTTGGATGGTTTGACTTTGGGGCAGGTGTAATGCTTGATAATATGACTCCTGTATTCGAAGTACAATTCGAGGGGGCATCTTCAGGTATGACAACGGTTCAATTTTCCGAAATGCCGGCACCAACCACAATTGTCCAGGGTATTACGGAATATACTCCTGTCTCTACAGGCTCATTAGTTACTGTAACAGGAACTCCACCCCCACCGCCACCACCAGGTAGCAATTTTGCTTACGACTGTGATGATTTCACCGATGTGGCATTTTACTCATCATTTGATACCGTTGCCACTGGAGAGCAGGCTTGCTTGTCAATTGCTGTTTGCAATTTTAATCAAATCACGTCTTTCGGATTTACCCTCGATTTTGATGAGGCTTTGCTTCAATTTGATTCAGTAACGAATTTCAATCTGCCACAACTAAGTGCTTCCAATTTTGGAACTACTCTGGCGGATTCAGGCTATGTTACCGTGGGTTGGTTTGAGGAAATGGGAAATGGCGTAGACATCGTTGATACATCCACAATTTTTGATATCTGCTTTACGGCCATCGGTGCAGGAGGAAGTATGGATTCCCTTTTCATTAATGGAGAAAAAACTGCCTTCGAAGCTGCTGACACAAGTTTAATGCAGGTACCTGTGGAAAGTGGTCCTGGTTATGTGGTGATCACTGGTGATACAGGCCCGGCAGTTACCCTCTTTGCCACCAATGAAACGATAAACGCAGGGGGTAACGTTTGTGTTGATATTAAATGCAAAAATTTTGTCGATATGATTTCCATGGGATTCACCATGGAATGGGAAGAAGCAATTATTGATTATGATACAATTCTGGACCCGAATAATTTCTTTTATGGAACAATCGGAGGAAGTACAAACACAAGCGCACCTTTAGTTGATACCGGCGCACTTACTGTAACCTGGCTAGCCCAGGGAAATGTACCTGTGACTTTAATGGATAGTACAACTCTGTTTCAGGTTTGCTATGATGCTGTAGGGATGCCGAATGAAATGAGTCCGGTTCAGTTTACCAGTAGCTTGGTCTCTATAGACGCTTCTCAAGATGATGGAATGGGAATGCCTGTTGCTGTTCCATTAGCAACAGTGGATGGCTCTGTGACGATTGACCCGGATTCTAATCCGGATGGATTTGTTTTTAATCTATCCGACACAACAGGCTGCGAGGGGGACACCGTAACCATCTATTATATAGCCACAGGTTTTACAAATGTTGCCACCATGGCCTTTCAAATTAATTGGGATACCTCTCAATTATCCTGGATAGGCATTCATAGCATAATCTTACCTCCCATTTTCTCTCCCAATAC
>JABDJM010000134.1 GCA_013002475.1 Saprospiraceae bacterium
CTCAGCGGATACCTCCATTTTTATCTTCAAAACTTTTTCTGAACCACAGGTTGGAATGGTCTCCTATTTTAAAGTGTATTCAGGAACCCTGAAATCCGGAGATGAGTTGATCAATGCAGATAACAGAACTTCTGAAAGGTTCAACCAGATCTTTATCGCCAATGGAAAAAATAGAGCTTCTGTAAACGAACTGAGAGCAGGAGATATAGGTGTTACGGTAAAACTGAAAAACTCTCATACAAACAATACTCTCAATACAAAAGGTGTCGATCGTCAAGTCGAGAAAATCCATTTCCCGGAATCCCGGATCAGAGTGGCTGTTAAGCCTCCCGGGAAAGGTGATATGGAAAAACTCATGAAGGCCTTGCACCAAATTGAGGAAGAAGATCCGACACTGATCGTAGAGCAATCCAAGGCGTTGAAACAAACATTGCTACATGGTCAGGGCCAGCTTCATTTGGACATTATTAATCACCGAATTGAAGGGACCCATGGCATTAGCATGGAGTTAATGAAGCCAAAGATCTCGTACCGTGAAACTATCACTAAGGAGGCAAATGGATCTTACCGGCATAAGAAACAAACTGGAGGTGCCGGTCAGTTTGCCGAGGTTCATATGCGGATCGAACCCTACACTGAGGGGATGCCACCACCCGATGGCCTTAATGTGAGGAAAGAGGAGATCGAAGAGCTCCCATGGGGTGGAAAACTTGCCTTCCTGTGGTGTATAGTAGGTGGTTCTATTGATGCCAAATATTCTAATGCTATCAAGAAAGGGATCATGCAGAAAATGGAAGAAGGACCCCTTACAGGTTCTTACTGCCAGGACATCCGAGTAAGCATTTATGATGGAAAGATGCACCCGGTGGATTCTAATGATATGGCATTCATGCTTGCTTCCACACATGTCTTTAAGACTATTTTTACGGAAGCCAGGCCGCAAGTATTGGAACCCATTTATGATGTCCAAATTTTATGCTCTGATGAGGTCATGGGAGATGTCATGTCTGACCTTCAGACACGAAGGGCCATGATCATGGGAATGGATGCAGAAGGCCATTATCAAAAGATCAGTGCTCAGGTCCCGCTCGCCGAGCTTTACCAATATTCTTCCACGTTAAGATCAATCACTCAGGGGAAGGCCAAGTTCCATCGAACTTTCGCTCATTTTTCACCTGTTAATAATGAAATTCAGAAAAATCTGATCTCTGCGCATCAGGAAGAACTTACAGAAGCATAGACAAAACGAAGTTTATATAGAAAGCCGGTCCGAACTTCGGACCGGCTTTCCCATTTTTACGCCTTTACCTACTTTTGCCACAGATGAGTGAAAAGATCAAAGTTGGGTATGAAGCGAAAAGAGTTTTTCAAAACTTCACGGGGCTTGGCAATTACAGCCGTACCCTGCTAGAGATCTTATCTGAGCAGCAGCCTGACCTCGAGCTTCACACCTTCGCCCCTAAACGCATCCAAAACGATCGAACCGCTCCATTCCTCCAAAAACCTTTTTTCAATCACTTTGCTCAATCAGGTAGCAAGAGCCTTTGGCGGTCCCGCGGTATGGTTTCTGATCTGATCCGAGAAGATATTCAGGTATTTCATGGACTAAGTCATGAAATACCATTTGGGATCGAGAAAACATCTGTCAAATCGGTTGTAACCATTCACGATCTGATCTTCAGAAGAATTCCATCCGATTTCAAAGCAATAGACCGATGGATTTATGATATCAAATTCAGATCCGCTTGCCGAAGATCTGATATAGTTGTGGCGATAAGTGAGTCAACCAAAAAGGACATTCAGTATTTCTATAAGATCCCTGCAGAAAAAATTCAAGTCATTTACCAGACTATTGACCCCCAATTTTTTAGGACACCTTCGGAGAAAGTAATTCTCGAGATTAGAAAAAAACTCAAACTTCCTGAGGACTATTTTCTCTACGTTGGTTCAGTGATTCCCAGAAAAAATCTAAAACTGATTGTCGAAGCCTATGGCCATTTAAATGACCCAGGTTTCCCACCACTTTTGATTGTGGGGGATGGTGGTGATTATAAAAAGGAAGTTGAAAAGGAGATCAGGAAGCTTGGGTTGGAGGCTCAGGTTCGTTTTCTGAAAGCGGATTTCTTTGATCTCCCTGTGTTGTACAAAGAAGCCCTGGCGCTTTGCTACCCATCAAAGTATGAAGGCTTTGGCCTTCCTCTTGTTGAATCCCTGGCCAGCGGAAGCCCGGTGATTACTTTCCGGGGAAGTTCACTTCCTGAGGCGGCAGGTCCGGGAGCGCTTTATCTGGAAAACCAGGATGCCGAAGAGCTTGCCAGCTTGCTAAAAACCCTGGCGGAAGATGAGGGCCTGAGACAAAAACTCTCCCAAGCGGGGGCTCTTCATATCCAAAAATTCGAGGCCTCTGAGATCGCCCGACAATGGGCAGAACTTTATCAAGGCCTGATCGTTTAATCTCCATATTCCATAAGGCTCGCGTGACGGCATCCAGTAAAATTCCGTACCTTTGCAGTCGTTTTGGGACACCATTATTAACTAAACAGAGAAAGAAAATATGCCAACCGTGCAACCAAACGTTCAGTACAAAGTCAAAGACATAAACCTGGCGGCCTGGGGTCGCAAAGAGATCGAACTGGCCGAGGCGGAGATGCCAGGACTAATGAGCCTTCGTAAAGAATACGGAGAATCTAAGCCCCTGAAAGGAGCTCGTATTGCCGGCTGCCTTCACAAGACCATTCAAACGGCCGTTTTAATCGAGACCCTTATCGAATAAGGAGCTGATGTCACCTGGTCCAGCTGCAATATTTTTTCTACGCAGGATCATGCTGCCGCTGCCATAGCTGTAGCAGGGATTCCCGTTTATGCCTGGAAAGGAATGACCGAGGAAGAATTTGACTGGTGTTTAG
>JABDJM010000279.1 GCA_013002475.1 Saprospiraceae bacterium
ATTTTGGCTTAAGCGGGTACCCTCATAGCTTTTTAAGTAGAAACCGATTGCTGGTTCAAACATTTTTTCAGTATCCAGAATTACCTGACTTCCTTCAATTTCTTTTGCCAGATCCAGGCTTTCCGTCCGGACCCGAGATCCCGGATCCTCTGCCAGGCGTGAAGGCAGGATGATCACATCAAATCCTATTCGTAAGACCACCAGTGCCAGCACGAAGTAGGGTAGGCGATCGCTTTTTTCCCGAAAAGCGAAATAAGTAATTGCACCCAGGCCTACGACCAGTAATGCTGATTTGCCAAATAGACCATTGATCGTCTCTGCAAAAGGAACCAGGCCTGAGAAAAAAGGAGCTATTGCAAGGATGGCCAGCAGAGCCAACCATACCTTTTGGAAGATCGAAAACAGCCTGGTGTTCTCTTGCTCATGAATTCGGTAAGCAGCCAACAACCCCACATAATAAAATGGCGGGAACATCAGGAGATACCGTGCAAAAATCTTTGGCGATAACCAATACACCAGCAGATTTGCCAATAAAAGGAGAATGTTTATCCGAATGAATTTGTTTTCCCAAATCTTTTGTAAGACTCCCTTTTTAAAAAGGAAAATGGTCAGGATTGACCACGGTAAAAAGTGATAAGAAAAACTCAATGGAAAAGTGAA
This sequence comes from Saprospiraceae bacterium, assembly GCA_013002475.1. Taxonomy (GTDB): domain Bacteria; phylum Bacteroidota; class Bacteroidia; order Chitinophagales; family Saprospiraceae; genus JABDJM01. Next base: position 661 of record JABDJM010000279.1, read on the forward strand.
GAGGTTAAGGATCGTTTCTCCTACCCCTGAATCGACAAAAGTCCTTTTTCCCGATTCCTCCATCATCCTCATAAGGAGCACCTCGCTCCCGTTTACCATACTATAAGGAATGTAGTAGCTGCCCAATATTCCAAGAAAAAGAAAGAAGGAAACAAAGTGGGACCAATGAAATAGTTTTTTCCAGTTTCCATATGTGAAAACGATAATCATTATACTGATACCCAAAAAAGCTAAAGCAGGCAGCGTCTTAAGCATAAAAGCTAAGGCGCAAAGGAGATACCCTACCAGGTACATTCGTCCCCATTGTTCATTTCTTGCCAGGTGCACCATCCTTATCATCATATAAAAAATGACAAGGGAGAAACAGATGTCGATCAAACCCAGCATACTATCGTAGATGAGAATTCGACCACAGGTTATCGTTAGCAGTGCCAGAAGAGCAGCAGACCTTTTTCCAAGGTCAGCTTTGAATAAAAAGTATACGGCGATACCATATAGGAATGCAAAGAATACAGTTGGTAGTCGTGTGGTAAATTCACTTACCTGATTGAAGATTGAATAGGAAACAATCAGGATCCAATTCCACATGGGTGGCTTATTGAAGTAGAGGGCCTCAAACCTCCTGGGGCTAAGATAATCCCCGGAAGTCATCATATTTTTTGCAACGAGGGCTCTGATCCCTTCGTCATCTATCAGGGTCATCATCCCCAGGTTGATGAGAAAAGCAGGAATAACCAGCAGTGCGGTTATGGCAAAAACCGTTTTTTCCTTGCCTAGCCAGTTTTTCTCTGTAAATATCAATGGATGGTATTTATGGCGAAAATTAGGAATAAATAAATGCATGGATCCTGCTGAGACCCTCTATTCCCACAAAAGATTTAATCGTAATCGAAATTACATTTGGCCCTAGTTGAGGCGCAAAGCTTTGTTTCTTTCTTTATTTTGCAGTCTTAATTGCTTCGAATGAAATATCCTTTACTTACAGGTCTTTTTTCTCTCATTTTTTCCCTCTCTTTTGCTCAGGTCAGTTTTATAAACAGCAATTCACTCCTTGTCGATTCTGATAATCACTCCGGTGTTGCCATTGCTGTAGCTGATATGAATGGGGATCGCCTCGATGATATCGTCAGGTTATTGGATGGTGTCCAGATCTGTATAGAATATCAGCAAAATGATGGAACCTTTTCAAGAGAGATTTTTCAAGTAGTAGGGGAAGATCCTCAATGGTCTATGGCTGTCGGTGATGTGGACAATAATGGATACAATGACATTATGTGTGGAGGTAGGTATGACGACATAAAGATTTATTTGGCGGATGACCTCGGGCAAAGTTACTCGGAGATCATACTTCCAGGGGAAACAATGTTTGCACAGGCATCGAACCTGGCGGATATAAATAATGATGGATACCTTGATGTTTTTGTTTGTCACGATGATGCTGAAAGCCGCATCTGGGGCAACGACACGCAAGGTGGATTCGTCCAGGCAAATGATTGGATCGATATGGTCACTGTTCCTGAGTCCGATAATTCAGGGAATTACGGCTCCGTTTGGACCGACTTTGATCAGGATGGTGACCTGGATCTATACATAGCCAAGTGCCGCCAGGGGGTAAGTGACCCAACTGATCCTAGAAGGATCAATGCACTGTTCGTCAACGATGGGCAGGGAAATTTTACCGAAGAGGCAGCATCGCGGGGTCTGGCGATTGGCAGGCAATCCTGGACAGCAGATTTTGGGGATGTTGACAATGATGGAGATTTTGATTGCTTTGTAACAAATCATAGCGCACAATCTCAGATCCTGATTAATGATGGCACGGGGAACTTCACTGATCAAAGTGATGCTGCCGGGATAGGCTTTCTTGATTTTGCCCTTCAGGGACTTCTTAGAGATTTTGATAATGATGGCTGGCTGGATATCATAGTATCTGGGGGAGATCAATATTATTACCATAATAATGGTGATGGAACTTTCACCGAGGTGGATAATTTTATCCCCAATGGTCACCCTGCTCATACCTATTCTATAGGTGATTTGAACCATGATGGCTTCCTGGATATCAATGCCGGTTATGGAGATATTTATACAACCCCTAGTTCAAGAGATGATGTAATCTGGCTTAACGAGGCCAATGATCACCATTGGATCGCCCTAGATCTTGAAGGGACTACTGCCAACCGGTCTGCCACTGGGGCCATTGCCAGGCTTTACGGTCCCTGGGGAGTCCAAACGAAAGAAGTTAGAATTGGAGAAAGCTATGGGATCTCAAACACTCATGCAGTCCATTTTGGAATTGGATCTGCAACCAGTATAGATTCAATCCTGGTCTATTGGCCAAGTGGTAATACTGATAAAATCGAAAGTCCGTCGATTGATCAATTCCTTTTGGTTAAAGAAAAAGAATGTGTGATCGGAGGTTTAAATATCCAGGCAAATGGACCAACTGTTTTTTGTAGCGGGGACTCAATAATTATTTCCGCTCCTGAGGGTCTACCTCAGTACCTATGGAATACTGGAGACACAACAAGCAGCATAGTAGTGCTGGAGTCTGGAGGATACCGTGTAACGATAACTCAGAATGATTGCTCAGCAGCATCGAATATCATTCAGGTTGTTGTTGATCCGGATGAGACTCCGGAAATATTGGAAGGTGATTTTGCAAGTCTTTGTCCTGGAGAAGGGTTTACCCTTACCTCTTCGGTAACCGAGGGGAATATTTGGGACAGCGGAGAGATTTCTCAAAGCATTGAAGTTTTTGAAGAAGGAAGTTATATGGTTACAATCGAGGGGATGTGCGGACCTTTTACTTCTGCTCCCTTTGAGGTGATCGAACTGGAAGTTGATCCCCTGGAAGTGGAGAATGATACAGTTCAATTTGGACAATTCGCCTTGATCGCCACCAATGGAACGGATCCATCCTGGTACGATAGTCAGGAAGATGGTATCCTCCTCGGTTCTGGAAATACTTTCTCCCCAGGACCTATGGAAGAAACCACCGTCTATTACGTGGAAGCGTTTCAGGAATTCGCAGCAGATCTGGAGTATACTGGAAAGCAGGATAATTTTGGCGATGGTATTTTCACCAATGTTGGTTTTAGAGGTCTTCAGATCACTGTTGAAAAAGAAGTGTTTCTGGAATCAGTGAAAGTGTATTCGGAGGAAGCAGGGAACTCAACTATTAGCGTTTTTGATTTTAATAGCAGTCAGGTTATTCTGCAACAGCCTGTGACCTTAATTGAGGGAGAGCAGATCTTAGAGTTAGACATGGTCCTCCCGGAAAGTGACCGACTGGTTTTATTTCATGATGCAAATGATTCAAGTCCAAGGTTGTTCATAAACACAAACTCCAACGACTTTGACTTTCCTTATACAATTCCGGATATATTGAGCATCACAGCCAGCACTCTGGATGCTTCCACTTATGATTGTTTCTACGACCTTGCAATAAGAGATTTAGAAAGCAAGCTTTGCGAAACAGATAGATTTCCAGTAACTGTTGTGGTTGAGGGAGACGTATCTGTGGATGAACTGGACGCTGACCTTTTTAGCTTGTTTCCAAATCCGGTGGAAAGTTTTTTGACATTGGATATCAACAATGGCTATTCCTATCAGGCAGGTATTTTTGACTTTGTTGGAAATGAAATCTTGAGGGAAAGGACAGTTCAATCTGGAGATCAATTTGATGTAAAAAGCCTTCCGGCTGGATTGTATTATCTCAGGATCAAAAATGATCTCGGAGCTACTCATTATCAGAAGTGGGTGAAACTATAATTTGACTAAGCTGCTTCGAGCAAGGATCAGGCCCTTTTTCTCAACAACTACGAAATAGAGCCCTGGCTCCAGGAATGAGATATTCAATTTGCTTCTGTAGTTGGATTCAAACTCCCGATTCCCGTATCGGTCAAAGATCTTCAACTTGGGAT
>JABDJM010000239.1 GCA_013002475.1 Saprospiraceae bacterium
ATAAAAGCCCTTTCAATGAATGGATATATCCGATGGAAAAAGGATAAAACCAATCGGGCGTATTTGCGAGAGAACAAGGAGCCAACACGACAATCTACTTTTGCTTCACTGACACTGGCCTTCGAAAGGATCTGGTATGGACGAGGAGAGATAAGCAAGGAGCAATATCAGCAATTAGAACCCGAGTTCAATTCCTTTATAAATGACATAAAGCGAAATCCGATCATAGAAAAAGAAATCGAACATGGATAGGCGGGTATTTGTCATATCCGGTGTCGCCTTGATCATTGTCTTGTGCTTTTACATTTTCCTTCGGAATGACGGTAAGACCTATAACTGGCTCGAACATTATAAGACCCAGAATAAGGACCCCTATGGTTTGTATATCCTGGAAAGGTTACTAGTCACTGACTCAACCCGCCTGGATGAGTTTTCTCTAGATAAGGATCTAACCATGCTGGACAGTCTCGAAAAGGATCACAACTATATACATATAGATCAGGGTCTTTTATTGGACAGTGTCCAATTGGACAGGCTGATGAATTTTGTCAACCGGGGAAATCATGCATTCATTTCCGGAAAATCCTTTCCTAAACCAATTGCCGAACAAATATTTATAGAAACCTGTGAAGGCTATGGCTGGACCGATTTCATTTTTGCGAGAGATTCCTTCACCACCATGAATCTGGAGCATCCCAATTTGGCGGATACCATCGGGTTTGACTATCGTTACTTTTATTTCCATACGCCCAGAGATTATGACTGGCATTATATAGACCCGGATTTTTTCTGTGCTGAAAACTATAGTCCGGAGATTCTGGGATCGCTGGACGAGTTCTTCCCAAATTTCGCCCGCAAAAAATATGGTGAAGGATATTTTTATCTGCACACCACTCCGTTGGCCTTCACCAATATTCAGTTGCTTGATGAACAGGGTCTGGCCTATGCCTCCAAGGTATTTTCTCACCTGGGTCCCGGGGAAACTTATCTGGACCGGGAAAACGGGATCTCTGATTTGCTAAGTCGGAGATTAAATGATCAGGAAAGCTTTGCCAGTGACCTGTTTTCTGAAGGGCCGCTTCAGTTCATCCTCTCTCAGGCATCCCTTAAATGGGCCTGGTACTCCTTAGTTCTGATGGGGTTAATGTTTTTGTTGTTTCGGACAAAAAGGAGACAACGTATCATTCCTATTTTGGAAGAAAATCGAAACAGCTCACTGGAGTTCATTTCTACAATCGGGAGTTTATACTTTTTGCAAAAAGATAATCGTCGTTTAAGCGATCAAATGGGAAAACTATTCCTGGGTTACATACGAGAGCATTATGATCTGCCTACTTCCCAGTTAGATGAACGATTTGAAGATCGTTTGCATGGAAAAAGTGATATCCCAAAATCGCATATTTCAAAGTTGTTGACCATCTGGAAAAATTTAGAATCAGCAAGCTTTGTTTCCGATAATACCCTGGCTGAGTTTCATAACAGCCTAAACTATTTTTACCGACATTGTAAATAAATTATTGATAGCCTATGTTGCCTGACGAGTACAACCCTATGGATGAAAAGCATGAGCCCCGTCCCGAGCCGCCAATCGAGCAAAAAGCTCCTGATGCTCCGCAGGAAGGGACTCCCCCATCCTACCAACCAAGCTGGAACAAAAACTCCCTGGACCTGCTTCCTGTGCAGCGCCTTGTAAATGCGGTCATGCAGGAGATCAAAAAGGTAGTGGTTGGTCAGGATCAGGCTACAGAGTTACTGCTGGCCGCCATGCTTAGCGGTGGTCATGTTTTGCTGGAGGGCGTCCCCGGGATCGCAAAAACGCTGGTCGCAAAATTGCTGGCCAAAACCATGGCAGTGGACTTTAGCAGAATTCAATTTACCCCGGATCTGATGCCAACAGATGTGGTGGGAACAACGGTATATAATCTAAAGACCTCAGAGTTCACTTTTAACCAAGGGCCCATTTTTGCCAATGTGGTTTTGATCGATGAGATTAACCGCGCACCGGCGAAAACTCAGTCTGCACTTTTCGAAGTCATGGAAGAACATCAGGTTACTGTAGATGGTAATACTTATCAGATGGGCTTTCCCTTTTTCACGGTGGCAACCCAAAACCCTATAGAACAGGAGGGAACCTATAAGCTACCAGAGGCCCAATTGGACCGGTTTCTTTTTAAGATCAACATCGACTATCCGGACCTGGAAGATGAAAAGGCAATCCTTCGGAAATTCCGTCATGATTTTGACATGAAGGTCGTTCAGGAAGTAACGGCTGTTGCCACTGCTGATCAAATCAAAGCCTGCCGGGATCTAATCCAGCAGGTGCATTGCAAAGATGAGTTGCTGGACTACATCGCAGCGATCATCCATGGCACACGAAATAATGGAGATCTGTTCTTGGGTGCTTCACCCAGAGCTTCACTGGCCATCATGCGGGCTTCAAAAGCCATCGCAGCGATCAGCGGTAGAGATTTTGTAACCCCGGATGACATTCAGTATGTGGCATATCCGGTGCTCAACCATCGGGTCATCCTAACTCCTGAGCGGGAGATGGAGGGATACACCCCCAAAGAAGTGATCGACAGCATTGTCAAAAAGATCGAGGTTCCTCGCTAGTGAGAAACATCTTTATACATAATCGTTTTTTCTGGGCCTTCGCGGCAGGCATCCTACTTTTCGTAATTAGTTTCCCTGTTCCGATCGTATATCCTTTTGCCTGGGCCTGGATGTTTTTGCTGGCGGTTGCCTGCCTGCTGGACTATCTATTGCTGTTCGGGCCGAAGGTCCGGTTCCGGGTGAGACGCAGAACTCCGAAAGTTTTATCTCTGGGAGATGAGAACCCGCTTTCCATAGAGATCCAAAATTTATCGAACCTGGCCTACTCGACAGAAGCAGTTGATGAATTACCGTTTCATTTTCAGCAAAGAGAGTTCTCCAAAAAGTTCTTTGCAAAAAAGGGTGCCAGTCAAAAACTGACCTATCAGTTGAGACCTCTAACC
>JABDJM010000245.1 GCA_013002475.1 Saprospiraceae bacterium
TCAACTCAAAATAGAAAAAGGATCGGCACAAATCACAAAAAACACAAAATGTGTTGTTTTATAAAACTTATTGTTTTACATTGCTGTTCCTAAAATTACCTCTATGCTTGCTACATCTCATGCCAGCGCTCTACATGGCGTTGATGCCATTCCTATTGCTGTCGAAGTTAATGCCGGGGGTGCCGTCCCCCAGGGATCCAATCCATATGCTGTGGTAGGGTTGCCAGATAACGCTGTTCGCGAGGGATGGCGCAGATTTGAAGCCGCCATCGTTAATACCGGATATAAAGTGCCCAGGGTAAAGCTTGTCGTAAATCTCGCCCCGGCAGACATTAGAAAGGAGGGATCTGCCTATGATCTGCCGACCGCGATAGGAATCCTGGCCGCCACAGGCCAAATCGACACTTCTCCCTTGAAGGAGTTTGTATTAATGGGTGAATTATCTCTGGATGGGAGCTTGCGCCCTGTAAAGGGAGCGTTGCCAATTGCCATGAAGGCTAAAAAGCAAGGGTTCAAGGGAATCATTTTGCCTGTGGCTAATGCACAAGAGGCTGCCATAGTCAAGGACATGGACGTTTATGGAGCCCGGTCTCTTAGAGAGGTTATCGATTTCCTTGAAGGAAAGCCCGGACTTGAATCAGTCCGGCATATTGAACATAAGGAACCTGAAGGTCTACAAACCTCAATTGTTGATTTTTCGGACGTAAAAGGCCAGGAAAACATTAAGCGGTCTTTAGAAATTGCGGCGGCCGGGGGTCATAACGTAATTCTAATAGGTCCTCCCGGTGCAGGAAAGACAATGCTTGCCAGGCGGCTGCCTACGATCCTACCTCCTTTGAATCTTGAAGAGGCCTTAGACACCACCAAGATCCATTCGGTTGCTGGAAGAATCGCAGCACATGCTGGGTTGGTTAGATCAAGGCCATTTAGAAGTCCGCATCATACAGTAAGTGATGTCGCTCTCGTTGGTGGAGGCTCGAATCCAATGCCAGGAGAAATATCGTTAGCACATAATGGTGTATTGTTCCTTGATGAGCTGCCCGAGTTTAAACGATCGGTCCTGGAGGTTTTGAGGCAGCCAATGGAAGAGCGAAGGATCACTATTTCAAGAGCCCGGATTTCTGTGGACTATCCGGCTAGCTTTATTTTGGTTGCCTCCATGAACCCCTGTCCCTGCGGTTACTACAACCATCCTGAAAAAGACTGTGTTTGCTCTCCCGGACAAGTGCAGAGATACCTTAACCGGGTATCCGGGCCTTTACTAGATCGCATAGACATACATGTCGAGGTCACTCCGGTCAATTATGATGAGCTAACTACCAGGTCCCAGTCATCTGAAAAAAGCACTGACATCGCTGTCCGGGTGATCGCCGCCAGAAAACTTCAGGCAAAAAGGTTCTCCAAAACGCCAGGAGTTTTCTGCAATGCACAAATGTCCAGTCGAATGGTTCAGCAATATTGCCTCTTAAGCCCCGAAGGATACGAGCTACTTAAAAAGGCAATGCAAAAATTACAGCTCTCCGCCAGAGCCTTTGACAGGATCCTGAAGGTAGCCAGGACCTGCGCTGACCTGGATGATCAGCAAGACATTGGTCTCGAGCATTTGGCAGAAGCTATTCAATACAGAAGCCTTGACAGACAGGGTTGGGCGGGGTAAAGTTCTTAGCTTTGCCCCCCATGAAAATCGTTACTTATAATGTCAACGGAATAAGAGCGGCCATCAAAAAAGGTCTCGTAGAATGGGTCGAAGATCTTCGGCCTGATGTTCTTTGCCTACAGGAAGTAAAAGCCAACGAGGACCAGGTGGATTTAGAGCTTTTTAAACGATTGGGTTACGAGGCCTACTGGCACTCCGCAGAAAAAAAAGGATACAGCGGCGTTGCCACCTTTTGTTTGAAAAGCCCGGACAGGGTTGTCCGGGGTACGGGAATAGAAAAATACGACAGGGAGGGGCGGGTTATCAGAACGGATTTTGGTGACCTGACCATACTAAACTGCTATTTCCCAAGCGGCACAATGGGCACCATTCGCCAGGATTTTAAATATGAATTTCTAGACGACATTTATTCTTGGGTGGCAGACCTAAAAAAGAAAAGAAAAAAGATCATCATTGGGGGGGACTATAATATCGCCCACACCGAATTTGATATTCATAATCCAAAATCCAACAAAAACAATTCGGGTTTTCTTCCCGAAGAACGGGCATGGTTAACGAAATGGTTTGATTCAGGATTTGTCGATTCCTTTCGATATTTGAACCCGGAGGAGCAAAGTTATTCCTGGTGGAGTTACAGGGCAAATGCCAGAAATAATAACAAAGGTTGGAGAATTGATTATCTTTCCGCCACAGAAAACCTTAAGACGCGCCTAAAATTAGCCAAACATCTTTCCCAAGCTAAACACTCTGATCACTGCCCGGTATATATCGAGCTGATCTGACATATTGAAACACTAACCTGTTTGGTAGGGCGCGTTGCAGAGACTGTGCGCAAATGATCCCTTCTGAACAAACAATTGCTATGAAACACATAATCCCGGCGATCGCCATGGTCTGCCTTGTCCTTACCTCGGGACTATCCCAACAGAGTTGGTATAAACTAGAGAAATTATCCTCTTCCATAAATTCAGATGAGTCACATGAGCTTCGACCAATTGTAACCCGCGACGGTAGCTGTATTTATTTTACCAAACAAGGATCTGAAGACTTCAACCACGTTCTTCAAGAGGGCGGTATTGACCTTTCAAAATATCTTTCTGATGAGGAGTATATTTTGAAGCTCAAAGAGGTCTATTCGGGCCTTTCAGGAGTTGAAGAAGAAAACCCAATCCGCTCATCCTTTAATCAGGATATATGGTTAGTTAATCAGTTTGATTCTAATCGCCCCATCGTTAAGCGACTTCCCTCTCCTATCAATAATGC
>JABDJM010000275.1 GCA_013002475.1 Saprospiraceae bacterium
GTCTAATTCATCCTCTTCGGATTGAGGCTCCAGTTTGGCTAGCCGTTCAATCTGGGTATTTAGGTTTTTTCGATAAATATCGATACGATTCTTAAGACTTGCGTCTTTGAATCCTCCTTCCCTATACTCTGTCTCCATGACCGAAATAGCCTTGGTCAGATTTTGGATCGCCGTATTATTTTTAATCCTTTCATTGGCGGAATTGGTGCTGATATTGTCCAGTTCGGAGATCCTTCGATTTATGTCTGCTATACTGACTTCCAGAGCAGGGATGTCTTTTTGGAATCCCTGTTTTTGAAGTTCCATTTCTGTGATCTGCGTAACAATGGCATTTCTTTGAGCATCCAGATCAACAAGGTTACGGTTGTATTTGTAATCGTCGAGTAGCTTTTGCTTGCGCATTAGCTCCGCTCTTTTTTTCTGAACTTCTTCAGAGAAAAAACCCACGGTCTCTTCTCCCTCTTGTAGTTGCAAATACTCGTAATGGTTTTGGAAATCCCGGCAAAAATGATCCACTGCGAAAAAACTCAGATCAGGATCCTCTGACACAAATTCTGCTTGGATAAAGTCGGTTTCATTTTTACGATCAATGGTCAGGTTTGTCTTGAGCAAGGTCTCCCCATCGTATGCAAGCGCCTCTGCGAGATCCAAATAGACCTTTTCCAATTTTGGATCTCCCAGATCCATGTCAAAACCATCTAGTTTTTGTTCCAAAACTCCAACTAGCCCATCAATTTCTTCCTGGCTATAGTTGAAATCGTACTCTTCATCCGGGTCAAGGGTTCGGAAAGGTTTTTCATCACCCTTTAGGTCGTGGTGCAATAAGCGATAGGTAAGCAATCGAACATTACGGGAAGACTTCATCAATTCAATGAGGTTTCCAAATGAGATCTCTACCGTAAATTTTTGAAGAAAGAAGTTGTCCTCCTCAACATTGATTCCCTTATAGTCTACGATCCCGGTTGAGAATTGGCCATCAGCTTTATACTTCGGCTCTAATTCCTCTACAACAAAGTAAGTCGCAATGGCGGTGGTGATGGCAACGGTAAGAATCAACCATTTCCGGCGGGACAGTATATTCCACAGGTATTGTAAGTCCATAGCTCTTGGCGTCAGGATAAATTTGGTAAAAAAAGATTCTTTGTGGCAGAGTGTTGGAGAAGGAAACTATGGCAGAGTGGGAGACAGATTATTTTCGTCCCTCCTACAAGGTTAGTGGTTTTTGACCATAACATCAAGCCAGGGTAACCCTCCAATGAGCTCTGTTTTTGGTTTACACCCCATAAGGGACTTTCCTTAAATTCCGGAAAGCTCGTTTTGCTTTATTTAACGACCTCTAAAGTAATGAAATTCAGCGATTTAACCACTCAGGGTAATTTCAAAAATGCGTTTCTACCCTCAATGGTGTAATTATGGATACTTCCGTGTATCCCCTGTGAGAAAGACAGTCTAAATGCTTTTCCGCTTTATGTAGAAATAGGTCTCCACCTGGGATCGGTGAGGCATTTCATCCACCCCCAGTTTGTAGGCATTTGAATCCTCAAGGTCGATCTTTCGAGCCTTAATATTGTCATTCCACTGGATCTCCATTAACTCCATAATGGTTTTCTTGATCTTCTTATTGTAGATAGGAAAAACTGATTCGATCCGGTAGCTCAGGTTCCGGGTCATGAAATCCGCGGAAGAGAGGAAGATCTGTTCATTGTTCTCATTTCTAAAGATGAATACTCGGGCGTGTTCAAGAAATCGATCGACGATACTTATGACCTCGATGTTTTCGCTGTAGCCCGGGATGCCTGGAACTATACAACAGATACCCCTGACGATCATTCTTACCGTCACACCAGCCTGGCTTGCCTGATAGAGCATTTCGATCATCTTCTTATCCTGGACACTGTTCATCTTAAGGAAAATGCCAGCGGGCTTTCCCGCCTTTGCATTGCGGATCTCCTGCTTAATTAGCTTTTCAAGATCTGGCCGCAGATTGAATTGGCCAACGAGCAAATGTTTGAATTTAGATTTTGGCGTCTTTACGGTAACTAGGTAATTGAAAATACGAGCCACCTCTCTGGTGATCCGCTCGTCCGTAGTAAACAAACCCATGTCCGAATAAATCTTGGCTGTATCCTCGTGAAAATTCCCCGTACTCAGATATGTGTAATGTCTCAGTTTACTTTTTTCCCTTCTGGTTACCATGGCAATTTTGCAATGGACCTTCAACCCAGGAAAAGAGTAGTGAACTTTCACTCCCGCCTTTTCAAGCTTTTCACCCCAACCTAAATTGGCTTCCTCGTCAAACCTGGCTTTCACCTCAATAAAGACTGTAACCTGTTTGCCAGCTTTCACAGCCCGCATAAGGGCGTCCATGATCCTGGATTTTTTTGCCACCCGGTACTGCACAATTTTAATGTCAGTGACCTTAGGATCCCGCGCCGCTTTTTCAAAAAAGCGGACTACAGATTCATAGCTGTGAAAGGGAAAATTGACGAAGTGATCTTTTGCCCGCATTGCTCCAAAGAAGTTCCGGGGATCTTCCAGAGCTGCATAGGGCAGGGGAGGAAGAGGCTCATTTTTATGATGCTTCATTCCAAAATCCGGAAACTTAAAAAAGTCGAAATTGTTGTGGTATCTACCTTCCGGGAGCATATCTG
>JABDJM010000315.1 GCA_013002475.1 Saprospiraceae bacterium
ATAAAAAGGGAATGTATGTTGGCCTCTGTAGAAACCTCAAGGGTCGGGAGGCCCAAACTCGAAACAATTTCGACATCCTCACAGTAAGTGGGTAAATGACCAAGACTCCAATTTCCAGAATTTGACCAAAGATTTGTTACGCCAAGAAAAACATTTACCCCTGAATCATACCATTCCACCTCCAGCACTACCGTGTCTCCTTTAGCATCCAAACAACTATATGGGACGACTGTCAGCGACCTGTCACTTGCTCCAGGGTCCCACAATACGGTAATGTTCGAACTGTAGTTATCCGGGTTTACAAGGATCCCTCCGTTTACTACCCAATCAAAGTAAAATCCTGTTCCGTCATCCAGAATATAACTTTGTTGAGCCGTTGCAGAACAAACCGAAGTGTCGCCATACAGAATTTCATGTGTTGGCTTTAATTCTTCATTAAAAAACCAGTCCGAAATTCCCGGAATAATATCCATATACAGATCAGGGTCATCTTCATGCACTCCATGCCCCCTGTTAGTGTATGAAAAAAACTGATAGGGTAAACCCACAATATCCGCTTGCTGTGAAATAGGAAAGCTACCGTGTACTTCAGGTAGATCGCTTCCAAACACCAAAATACTGATATCGCTAAATGGCTCTCCAGAATAGTAAGGTACCGTACCATCGTCGATGCTATGAAACATAGCAACCTTTGGATCATTTGCACCTTCGATGAATGAGGTAAAACCGACCGCCCCGGCCAATGAAAAAATACCATTTGCATGCCCATCGAAGGATTGGTTATCTCCGACACAATCGAGGCAAAGTTGATCCGGCACAAGGTTTCCATCTTGCGTCCACTCGTAAGTAGACAGTGGTCGTTCGGACTCTTTATCGAGGTAAGCATTATGTAAGGCCATGAAAGCCCCAGAGCTATGTCCGCCTACAAAAATTTGATTGGGGTCAATTTTATAAGTGTTGGTGCCGGCGGCATCGGCCCGAAAAAATCGAACAGCCGAGCGAGCATCCTGCAGTCCTCTATATACAGCTCTGTTTGCCAGATCAGAATCAAAAATATTCATCCCAAGCCTATAATCTATTGCTGCTGTAACAAAGCCATATTTTGCGAGACGTTCACATAGCAATCGAATGCTCCAATGGTCTTTACTCCCCGACAGAAACCCACCACCAAAGCAAATGATTATCAATGGCCTTTTGCTAAGTGTATCTCCTGAAGGCAGGAAAATATTCATCTCCAGATCGACAGGACTGGTATTGTATTCGTCGACATTCAAAGGATAGCCAGTCACCCATTCATAAAAGCCACCGCCAGGCTCGGGCTGAGGAACACCGGTGCTAAATAAAATATTGGTGGTTTCCGTATAGTTTGTGAAGATGCTATCCTGATACCTGTCAATCGGAGGCTGACCGATTGCCAAAAAGGGAAAAAGACAAGCTAATAAACAGAACTTCCTCATTCATTCTTATTACTGCGGATCACAGAGTCGAATTGAGGTTTTAGGGATCTTTGAAAAGCAATATCTGACTGAAATTTCACATCGATCTTTTTGAAAGTCTCATATGAAAGGCCTTCTTGTTTGCACAACCTTTTTAGATTATCCATCAGCTTTTTTTCCTGGTCTCCTCCAGCAGTTTGTAGCTCCTGAAGAAAGGACTTCTCGCTTTTAGACATTGGGATCGACTTGTTCTCATGATGAGCTCTGAAGATCTCACCGTATCGTTCTCTCGAAATATTATGCTTTTCAAGGAGCGGTAATATCCCTTGTCCCTGATTAAAGGCCGGGCGCTTATTTGCCATATATACCTCGGCAAAGGCTTTTAGATCTTTTTGAGAAAAAGTCTCTTGAGCATCTAGTGTAGAAATGGTAAAAGCCAAACCGAGGAAGAAAAAAAGTAATCGTGTCATTATCTGAATGTTCAAGCTAAATTAATCTAAATAATTCTATTCATGTATAAGGCGTGTCCCAGGATAACGGTTGTACCAGGCGAACCAATAGATCATATGCCCGGGAAGCCTATTCAATTTTTTTCCGTCGGAAGTATAAATTGCCTCCTCACTAATCATCCATTCATTATCCTCTGCATCTTTTAGCTTTCCTCTTTTGAATGACCTAAAGGAAACATCTCCTGATTCGTAGGCGCGGAAAGCCCCATTTTCAGTACTAATTACAACAACATTCGAACCAGAAATTCTCGTTTGAAGGAGCCCTTTGGAGGTCAGGTATTTTCTGGAAATGGCAACAGGATCCTCCTGGAATTTTTCTGATCGAATGATAAAAACCTCATCCTTATTCTGAAGCTTATCGGAACTAAGAGGAACCGGAAACATCAAGGCATCTGTAGCAAAGTAATCCTGATAAGCTGCTCCTTCCCGATAGTCCCGATCATAGCCTGTTTCCAGACTCAGGACCATCGTTTCCGGATGGATTGTTTTCCACTCTCCCCAGGTAGTGGTTACGACAGAATACACGTCCAATTCAATCCCCTTGCCGGCCAGTGGACCCAGAACCGGGGCCCCATCAATCGTATTCCAAAGGGATTGTGTCGCGACATCATACATGAGTTTATTAGAACGGTAAAGGAAGCCGCTTGTTCCAAGATCATGGTAGTCCCCCTCATGGTGCATGTCATAAGCAATCACTGTTCCGCAAAGAGTACAATAAACCCCAGCCACCCGTCTATCGGCAAACTGGTCAACTACAAATTCATGCCAGGCAAGTATTCTCCTTGGATAGGCCTTCGCGACACCATTGACATAAAACCCGAACACCACGTTGTCCTCCTCTAAATAGTTTGCTTCATTTGCTGAAACCATCTTTGGGTCGCGGAGAGGAGGGATACCATCCTGAACCACCCCACCCCAGAGGATCTCATCAAGACG
>JABDJM010000329.1 GCA_013002475.1 Saprospiraceae bacterium
CACATAGATAGTACTGGAGTTGACCAGCTCAAGCTTTTAAGACTCGCCTTAGATAAACAGGAAATTAAATTTTTGATATCTGGATTAAAAGGCCCGGTTAGGGATCTTTTTAACCTGTATCAATTGGAAGGACTTTTCCCCATTGAGAATCGATATTTAAATATTCAATCAGCCATTGATGATCATCATGGTGAAAGGATTAATACATAATTGTATAAAACAAAATTATGAAGTACGGTTTTGTAATTGATAACAGGAAATGCATTGGTTGCCATGCATGTACCACAGCCTGCAAGTCTGAACATCAGGTACCGGTTGGAGTTAACCGAACCTGGGTTAAGCAGGTGGAGAAAGGTGAGTTTCCTAACTCGAGAAGACTATTTTCCGTAATGCGATGTAATCACTGTACGGATGCTCCTTGTGTGGAGATCTGCCCCACAGAAGCATTGTTTGTCAGAGATGACGGGATCGTGGATTTTGATAATGATCGGTGTATAGGTTGCAAGTCTTGTATGCAAGCCTGCCCTTATGATGCACTTTACATTGATCCGGAAACACACACCGCTGCCAAATGCAACTATTGTGCGCATCGTATCGATGTAGGCCTAGAACCTGCCTGCGTCAATGTTTGTCCTGAGCATGCAATAATTTCCGGGGACATGGAAGATCCCAGTACAGAGATCTTTGAACTTCTCTCCCGGCAGCCGGTCAAAACAAGGAAGCCTGAGAAAGCGACCACACCAAACTTATTCTACATAGATGCTGACGATGCATCCTTAGTTCCTAGCGCAACGCACCGCTCTGACGTTACCCTGTGGGGTGCTCAAGAGCATGGAGTGGGGCACTTCGCAAAAGAGGCCGAAAAATTGGCCTTTTCAAATACCGACCTGGTAGCTGAAATGGTCAAAGTGAATGGAGGCTATGAATCAAATGGAACAAAAGTAAATTCTCCTAAGACAGTACAAGTGGTCATGGATAAAGCAAAGCGAGTCTATGACACTCCCAACAAAGGGATCCTTTGGGGCTGGGAAGTATCTGCATATGTTTGGACAAAGGCTATTTCTGCAGGAGCTGTATTAGTTCCATTCCTGGCCTGGATGTTTGGCTTTGTAGAACTAAATCCAAGCCTTATCTGGAGCATGGTCCTTGGGGGATTAATATTCCTTACGCTTACCGGGATCTTTCTTATTAAGGACCTGGATCAGCCATTACGTTTTGCTTACGTTTTACTAAGACCACACTTTGGTTCCTGGCTTGTCAAGGGCGGATACTCAATAACGGTTTACGGTGGATTACTTACGCTGCTTGGTTTGGCAACCTGGTTCAATTGGGAAATGCTGATCACACCTGTTTTCATAGCAGCCGCATTGGTCAGTATAATCGTTGCGATTTATACCGCCTTCCTTTTTGGACAGGCCAAGGGAAGGGATTTTTGGCAAAGTCCTCTTCTAAGCATTCACATGCTGGTTCATTCCTTCATGGCCGGAGCCGCAATGTTTATCCTTTTAGATTGGCTTGGTATTCTTGATTTGAACTGGGCACCTTTCCTTAAGATGACCTTATTGGTCTCTTTGGTCATTAACCTCTTTACTATGGTGATAGAGTTAACCACCACCCACCCAACGAAGGACGCCAAACTTGTCGTAAACATGATCACCAAGGGCAGATACAAACACAGGTTTTGGCTGGGTGTACTGATCGTCGGGAATTTGCTTCCGATTGTCTTGTTGCTCGGAGGAGGACCAGCTGTTCTTTCCGGCATCGTCGCCATCCTGGTTTTAATTGGTATTTATTTGACAGAACATATTTGGGTTGAAGCGCCTCAACGTGTTTCCCTTATTTAATTTGATAAGAACTTAGCAATGACAAAGTCTCACACTTTCATAGAAAAGATCGCAGAAAAACTTGGCCTCATTCCTGATCTACACAAGGAAAGGGATGCGGTACTTCCAAGAATGACCCAGACTGATCTCAATAAGTTTCCACCAATGGAGAAGTGGGATCACTGGGAAGAGTATGAAGCCAAGTCATGGCCTAAAAAAGATAAGAAGGCCTATACGATTGTTCCGACAACCTGCTTTAATTGTGAATCTGCCTGTGGACTCACAGCTTATATTGAAAAGGAGTCTGGGTCGATCAGGAAATTTGAAGGAAATCCATTTCACCCGGGAAGCCGGGGTAGAAATTGTGCCAAAGGGCCGGCCACTATCAATCAGATTACTGACCCTGACAGGATTCTCTATCCACTTAAAAGGGTTGGGGAAAGAGGAGAGGGAAAATGGGAACGGATCAGTTGGGAAGAGGCTCTCGACACGGTGTCGGCCAGGATCCGAAAAGCCTTGCAAGAAGGCCGGAACAATGAAATAGCCTATCACGTAGGCCGTCCCGGTCACGAGGGTTATGCAAACCGGGTCCTGCAGGCCTGGGGAGTTGACGGTCATAATAGCCATACAAACATTTGTAGTTCCGGAGCGCGTTTTGGGTATGCGATCACCTACGGTCATGACAGACCCTCACCGGATCATGCGAATGCAAAATTCATTTTGCTCATCTCTGCTCACCTTGAAAGTGGACATTACTTTAATCCGCATGCTCAAAGGATCATTGAATCAAAAATGAAAGGGGGCAAATTGGCCACTATGGATCCGCGGCTGTCTAACACAGCCAGTATGTCAGACTACTGGATGCCCACTTACCCGGGTACGGAAGCTGCCGTTCTTTTGGCGATGGCCAAGAT
>JABDJM010000330.1 GCA_013002475.1 Saprospiraceae bacterium
CGGTCTTAGGTGATGAAATTCATATTTTCCCTAGGCGATGGGTGAATTTCCAGATTTTATCTATTTCCTCCCTTTCAAGGAACAATGGTTCATACTCCGGATGATCAGAAGAAAGTTGTAATCCGGAATACTTTTGATCTCCTGGCAAATGGTAAGCCCTTTTGAATAATAGAGCCCCTGTATCGGTTTGAAAAAGATAAATACTACCATCCTCTATCTTTTGCATGTCGTCTAGTGGTTTAGCCAGGACCACATCTCCTGATTGAACTGTAGGATACATGCTATATCCAGAGATTTCAAAAGCCTTTGCTGCCTTTTGTTCCTTTAAAAAAGAGGAGGGCACACAAATCTTGAGTAAATGCTCATTTCCAGGACGACTCTGGGCCATTGAACCTTTGCCTGCTTCTGCCTTAACTGGATGTAAAGAAATCTCCCAGGAGGAGGAAGGTTCTGATACCAGAGCTTGCGGTTCTTTAAACATGATCAATTCAAGTAGTCCGGCACCTGATGAACTCAGGTCCTTTTCGATCAGCTCGGAATAGCTAAATCCAAGAAACTGGTGTAACTGAGATAGTTGATCCAGGGTTGGGGCTCCCCCATTTTCCAGGGCTATGACCTGAGAGCCTTCCCAGTCTAGCCATCCGGCCAGGGGAAGTTTTGTCTCTTTGATCAGGTATTCATTTATCCATTTAATGTTTCTCCAGAATCTTCCATTCTTTTTCATGACAAGGTTATTTTGATTCAATGGAGGTGAGAGACTACAAATAAACAAAATTTATCTTTATTTTAAAACATTTTGTTTATTATAATAAGGGAAAACATGATTTTTCTTTTGTTATCCAGTCGCATTTAGTTTCGATTTAATATGGTATTGTTTCTAACCCTTCATCTATATTTAGCATTAGAAATTGTCTTTATACCAAAGTTCTTAGATCGTCACACAAAGTGCTTTTTGTGTGTTGTATGTCCCATCTACCCCTTGAGGTCAGTGTGGATTTAGCATAGATTTGAACCATCGAATCTTACTAACACAGACACCTCTTCCCTTTATTCCCTCGACGAATCTTACAATTTTAACCAGCCCCCCCTTTACACAAAGGGACCATGACCTTAATAACCAAAACTTACATGGCTGTTGCCTGCATGCTATTCCTGACCCAAATAGCAACCGCGCAGAAAACAGCAATTCTAGAAAGTTCTTCAATTTACACCAACCACACTATGGATGGTCGCTGGCTTTCAAAATGCCAGTCTCTGGGATTAGATGCCCAAATTGTTGACTACTCATTCCTAAACAATAGCTGTCTGATAGATGACGCAGAGATTATCATTATCTCTTCTGGTGTCATGTTTATCGACCCGATCCAGCAGGATAATCTGGAGGAATTTGTTGCTAGCGGAGGCGCCTTGTACTTGCAGTCAGAATGGAACTATGCACTTCCTGGAAATGTCAGCTTCACAGAAATGGCTGATTATTTCGGTGACTCTTTTGCATGGGTGGATTCTATTAAACTTCAGCTCGCGCCAGTCACTATTTTTCCGCCACTGAATAGCAATTACAATAATGTAAATTTCATGGGTTACTTCTGGAGCGGTGCTTCCGGAAGCTATACCGGTCCTTTTCAACCAATACTCAGATCCTCAGGAATGGATGTTGGTTACATCTATAAACCTACCCAAGCTCAGTCCGGGACTATCGTTACTATTACCGATCAGGATTGGGTAAGACTTTACCTTGAAGATTTTTTCCTTGAAAATATTATTGATTACCTGCGTTCACAGGTACAGGTATTACCTACCGTTTTTATCACAGCAGACAATGAGTCTCCTTGTCAGGGAGAGGATGTTCACTTCTTCACTCAGATCTTTGGACAAGCTGCTGGTGTACAATACCAATGGTACCAGAATGGAAGTCTTATTCCAGGGGCTCAGGATGAAGAATTTATTGCCAGCAACCCACAAGATGGAGATGTTTTTGAATGCGAAATCCAATTTACATACGGCTGCAGGGCTCCGTTTCATGTATCTAACCCAATCCTAATTGCTCCAATCTTTGCTGCCAGCCAAGACAGCCTGGACATTTCAATTGTTCAGGTTGATTCTTGCGCCGGGTCCGTCATAAACTTTGATCTCCAGATTGACAACCCAGACAATGTGACCATTCAATCCTATGAATGGTTTGTTAATGGAAATTCAGTAGCCAACTCAAGTGATCCCACTTTAGCTATTAAGGATTTGCAAGCGAATGACGGGCTTGTTTGTCAATACACTTTCGATGATCCTTGCGGAGGAACTACCACGGAATCAACGCCTGTACATTTGGTGGCTTTGGAAGCAGCGGCTATCGCTGCTGTAGCTTTTGAATCATATGATTCTCTCTTTTGTGCAAACGATGCCATTAGCTACCAGATCTCAGGAGAAGGATGGGGTCTAAACCCAACCATTAACTGGTATTTGGCCGGACAACTTGTTCAATCAGGACAAATCTCTTTCTCAGCTCCGGCACCAACGCTTGGTAGCCATATCCTAGAAGTTGTTGTGGAAAGTTCATTGAGCTGTATCGAAGAAGCTGTTGCTAACGAGATCCATTCTTTTGTTGTCCAGGATACAGACCAGATCTCAGGTGAGATCCTTAGTGACACCGAAGGTATTTGTGCAGGAAGTGAAGCGGCCTTTTACATTGTTGGTGACCTGGGCACAGAGGCCGTTATCGACTGGAGAGTGGATGGCACCATCCAACCTGAAACAGGAATGGAACTGACTGTATCGGAATACTATCCGACCATGGATATCACCGCAGAAATCACTACTACCGAAAATTGTATCGAAAACCCACAGCTGCTACTAGCAGCTCCCATCATCGCTATCGTAGAGAACCTAACTCCCACAGTAGCAATCGATGCTAATCCCATGAAAGTTTGCCCTGGCACGGAGGTTTCCCTCCAGGCCAGTGGCAACAATTGGGGAAACAACCCGCAACTTGAGTGGTACCTGGACGGTATGTTCGCAGCAGGGGGAACGTACTTCACCTTTAATCCAGAAACTACAACCCTGGTTCAATTCAGAGTAATCAGTGATCTTCCATGCGTAGACAATAATATTGAAGTGTCAGACCCATATATGGTTGAGGTTTCTGACCTTTCTCTTTCTTTGGTTGATTCCACTTCAGAACATTGTGGCCAGTCTGATGGTAGCCTTGAGGTTATGATCAGCGGAGGAATCGGAACCATCACTGGTAACTGGTTAAACGGCAGCACCTCATTGACCCTTGAAAATATGTCTGCAGGAACATACAGCTTCCTTGCCGCAGATGAAATCGGATGCACCGCCTTAATCGAAGGTGAGATCATCCATGAGGAAGCTCCAATAATCGAAGACTTGAAAGTATTCCAACCTCATTGTGAGCAACCATTAGGACAGGCCGAATTGAGCATGGCCGGCCCTGTTAATGCTTACGAAATTATTTGGATGAACGAGCAATTGGTCGAAGTTGGAGAAGGATCAATTGTTTCTGGTCTGGATGGTGGATCCTACCTGGTGGAGGTAATGGACCAGTATGGTTGTGTGGCAGAGCAAAGCCTAGAGATCGTGGAAGTAGAAACTGTACAGATCTCAGAACCTGAAGTTCTTGAGATCACCCTTGGTGAATCTGTTGTCCTTGAACCAACAATCCTTAGCAGCACGATGAATCTTCAATACGAATGGGATTCAGCTCATAATATCAATTGCTTTGATTGCGAATCATTGGAAGATACACCTATGGAGTCTACCAGATATTTCCTGACCGTAACCAATGAGGAAGGATGTTCTGCAACCACTGAGTTTTTGGTCCGTGTAAAAAAGGATTACGAAATCTATCTGCCAACCGCCTTTTCACCTAATAGCGACGGAAGCAATGATCATTATATGCCATTCACAGGAGTGCAGGCTTCGAAAGTAAACAGCCTGAGCATTTTCAACCGTTGGGGAGAAATGGTCTTCCAGATTGATGACCCTGTTCCTGGATACGCCGGAGACGGATGGAATGGATTGTACAGAGGTCAAAAGGCACCCATTGGCACCTACGTAGTAATGGCGGAAGTTCTTTTTGAGGACGGAGAAACCAGAATTCAGACTACGGACATGCAGTTGATCAGGTAAGGGATAGAGAGCTTTGAGCTATGGGCGATGGGCGATGGGCCTTGATTAATTGAAATATCCTTACCATTCCAAATAAGAAGGACGCTTCTCCGCAATCTATTCAATTCTCGCGATTAGATCGTAATTCTGAGAGCACTGAAAGCCCCATCGGGGCGACAGCTTCCAAGCTAATATGGATCAGGCATTTGAGCCCTGTAGGGGCGGCAGCTAAACCGAAAACAGGTTTTATTAATTAACTTAGGGATATGCGTTGGCTCCCACTCCTTATTTCTTTTTTTCTTTTTCAGACCGGTTGGTCTCAAGCTGAACTACCGGAATCATTTGTGGCCAAGTCCATTGAATTTGATATTCGTTGGCCAAACTTTTCTCAACCTGATTTCAAGTTTAAGGTGTACCAGCCCGAACCTGCCCTGGATCAAATCTTTGATCTTGGAGTCTTTGTTCCCAAAGAAAAGTATCGCTTGCTAGTTTTTTTCAAGCCAGAAGGAAATCCTCCGATCCCTCATGTGGAGGCCACTCTTAAGGCCAACCACTTTGCAAAAAACGCCGAGCACTCCATGGTGGCAATCCATACTTTCGATCAAGAGGGTCTGGACAAGCACAATGTGGATTGGGGAGCAACCTACTATTTCAAACCAAAGGAGGATTTTTCCTTTTTTGCGGAATGTCAGATGATCTGTCTTTTTAAGTTGGGGAAAGGGTCTATTTTTCTACTGTACCTATTTGATGATTTCAGCCCTCAGGTGGAAGAAAAGATCTGGAATCCGGTATTTGAAGACGAGGAAGAGGTAGAAAAGAAGAAGTCGCGTTAACAAAAGTAAACGCGACTCACTACAACAAATTATAATCCCATGAACATATCCAAATTGTGGTGAGTACTCATAATTTTTCCTCACAGTACAAATATGCATCAAGGGTAGCCCTCAAAAAATTACATAAAATCCATTATGTGAAGATTATTTGATTCCATTCTGCAAAAAACCTCTTAAAAATAGTGTTCCATTGCAGTAAAATGTGAAAAATAAAAAAAGGCGACCCCGTCAAAAGGATCGCCTTTGCAATAATAATCGATGCATGATGCATAGTGAGCGCATCACTACATAGAGAAAACCCTCACTATCATTGGGTATGCATCAACCCCTATTTTTTTGAAAGAGGAACTGTAGTTACTCTGTCGTTTGGATAAATTACCTGTAGCATATAAAGGCCGACAGGAAGATTAGGATCAACTTCCAGTGGAAACTCATGGTGTCCTTTTTCTACAAGAAATCTCTCTTTGAATAGGGTCCTTCCCGTTAGGGAAATAAGGTGGACCCGAATTTCTTCATCTAATTCCGCTTCGTAATGCAGACTAAATTTGTCAATCACCGGGTTTGGATAAACAGCCACCCTGGCAATTGACTCCGCAAACCTCAGGGATTTTACGTTGCTATATGTTGTTGTGCCGTCCAGGTCTACTTGTTTAATTCTGTAGTAGCGGAGACCTGTCTTGTTTGGTTCCTTATCTGTAAATGTGTAAAAACTTGTGCTTGTACTTAAGCCCTTACCATCAATCCTGGTTAAGGAACGGAAATCCTTATTCGCTGAACTCCCGGCAGACACTTCCACTTCGAAGTAGTCATTCTCAAATTCACTTTCTGTAATCCATTCGACTAATGCATCACCACTGTTCACCTTCGAAACATCGAAAGAACTCATTTCAACCGGAAGCTGCGAAGCTGCCGTTACATTGATATCATCCAGATAAAAATCGTAGATATCATCCTGAACAAATCGTAATTGAGAGGAGGAACTAAAGTCCTGCGAATTGGCAGTTATCAGTGCACTAAGATCAATCCCCGCGATATTATTCCAGTTTTTATCAAAAACAAGATCTTGGATGTTCACCCAGGAATCCTGATCAGTTCCCCTGAAGTAGACCTTACTTCCCGGAGGGTTTCCAAAAGGATTAGTATCGGAATGTCCCATGTATCTGAAGGACAGGATCAATGGATCTGAAGTTCCTATGTAGTTTTCCAAATTGAGTGTCATGGTTGCCTCTGAGAAAGTAACCCCAGGTTGAAATACACCAGATTTGGTCAGGCTCGAAACTTTTTCATTTCCAATCTTAAGGATTTCAAAATAGCCACCTGAACCTGTGTTCACATCTATAAAGTCATATCCGGGAATTCC
>JABDJM010000371.1 GCA_013002475.1 Saprospiraceae bacterium
CCGATCACTTAATCTATTGATTGCAACTACATGTTTGCAGAGGCTTTCTTCCACCACGGCCATGAACTCTTCTTTGTTGTCATTCAGGAGCTGAGCGGCCTCGGCAAAACTGTAGCCTTGGGGGCAATAGCCTAGGTCATCAATATTATGCAAGGAAGTTTGGTCAGAGCCTAACTCCACATGAATGTCATTATTGACAAAGGCTTCCCATAGATCAACTACATTTCCTGAGAAGACCAGGGCAACGGCCTCTTGTTCTTTTTTGGCCTTCCTTATCCTTTCCAATAAAGCAGTTAAGTCTTCAAAAACATTTTCTGTTTTGATATAGCCATCTGTGAGTCTCTGTGTGACTGCATCGGGATCCACCTCTGCAATAACACCTACGGCACCCGTGATCACTGCAGCCAGAGCCTGAGCACCAGACATTCCTCCCAAGCCGGAGGTGACATATAGTTTACCTTTCAGGTCCTGATTCCCGAGTCCCATTTTTCTACCCGCATTAAGCAAAGTGATCGTAGTTCCGTGTACGATCCCTTGCGGTCCGATGTACATGAAGGAGCCGGCGGTCATTTGTCCATAGCTGGTCACTCCCAGGGCATTATATTTATTCCAATCTTCCTTTTTACTGTAATTCGGGATCATCATTCCATTGGTAACAACCACCCTTGGCGCATCAGGATGTGAGGGGAACAATCCCAGAGGATGCCCGGAATACATGACCAGGGTTTGCTCCTCGGTCATTTCGGACAAATACTTCATAGTGAGGCGATACTGAATCCAATTTTGAAAAACAGCTCCATTGCCTCCATAGGTGATCAATTCATGGGGATGTTTAGCGACTTTCAGATCCAGGTTGTTTTGGATCATCAGCATGATAGCCGCAGCCTGGGGAGTCCTGGCCGGATATTCTTTGATCGGTCTGGCAAACATTGGGTATCCAGGTCGAAAGCGATACATATATATGCGACCATAGTCTTCCAACTCACTGGCAAACTCGTCTGCCAGGTCTTTATGCCATTCGGCGGGAAAATACCTTAGGGCATTCCTTATTGCCAAAACCTTTTCCTGTTGGCTCAGCACCCCATTTATATTCCTTTTTGGAGCATGACTGACATCCGGATTCCTTTGGACTCCTGGAGGTAAAAGTTTGGGAATTCCTTCGGCGACTAATTCCCTGAAGCTTGGCTGATCCATTTCACTCATTATTGCAGGCAAAAATAGCCAATCCTTTTTTCCCGAATCCTGCATTTGGTTTATCTTCAACTTTCTATGGCAGAAGATGATTTTTTTGAAAAAGTAGGAGACTTCCTTGGCCGTAAAGCAAGGAACCTCAGAGACCGATTGACCTTTGACGAAACGGATCTGATCCGTGCGGTCGGTAAAAACATGAACTCTGAAGTCGACCGCGTTTTGGCAGCAGGCGTTGATCCAAACATAGCCGACATTATCGGACGCCGCCCACTGGTAATGGCTGTGGACAATAATAATGTCGAGATTGCCCAAATGTTATTGGGCGCAGGAGCGGACCCAAACTTATCTGGCAAGGATACCCTTGCGTTGACGAAGGCCGTTTTTTGGGAAAATGAAGAATTGATCCTTGCTCTCCTTGAAGCAGGCGCAGATGAGGAACAAGCGGGCCCTGATGGGAAAACAGCTATGGAGGAAGCCAGATCCACCGGGGTTGAAAGGCTGATCTCTCTGATCAGAGATTTCGAGGCCAGGAGAAAAGAAAAGTCTATAAAAAAGGACAAGGAACTTCATCAACGGCAAAAAGCCCAGGCTCAAAAAGCAAAGGATAATCGCGAGAAGGTGGAGGCCCGTCTTCAGGAAGAAGCTCAGGAAAAAGCTAAATCCGAGACTTTGTCCCGGTACCCTTCATCCACCAAGGATCCTCTTTTGGCTTTGGTACAGGCTATCCATGAACAGGATGAGGACGCCATCGCCCTGCTGATCCTTCAGGTTGAAAACTTAAATGCCTTCGAACCACATACCAAGACAACTCCTTTGCTGGAAGCCATCAAATCAAAAAATGCTTTTGCCACTGGTTTGCTTTTGGAACGGGGTGCAGATCCTCTGGTGGAAGTTGAGGGTACAAACTATTCTGGCTTTAGTCAGGCGGTCAGGCAGAAGGCCTACGGATTGGTTTCCAAGATCCTGGAAGGAAGAACCGAGGAGGCGAAGGAAGCTATGAATGATCCGAAGCAGGACATTAGTCCGCAGTTTATGGCCTATAAAGATCCACGTCTTTTCAATTTACTTTTGAAGGGAGGAGCGGATCCCTTTTGGGGAGGGTCTGAGGGACAGTCACCGGTAATTAAGGCCATCGCGAAAGGCAGTATCGGGATACTGCCGGTGCTGAGCAGGCATCAGGTTGATCTGAATGCGGTAATTGATGACAAGTCTGTAATCCAATGGGCAATTTTCTACAACCGAAAGGACTGGGTAGAGGGTCTCCTGGCTGAGGGGGTGACCAAGCAAGATGACCTTGTAGAATATACGAGGAAGTTGGGTGGCCGCGATGAGATTGCGGATTATCTTTCGAAATAAGTCTGAATCAGGTATTAGATTTTTACAATCTTTTCCACTATTGTTTTTTCACCACCAACCACCTGGATTTCCAAAAAATAGATTCCTGAACCCAGAGAAGAAACAGGCAAGTCAATCATGATATCGCTTCGCTTTTGTTGCAATACAGTTCTTCCTTGTGCATCGAAGAGCCTAATCATTTTTTCTCCTTTGGGTAAATCCAGCAATCCCAATTCATCCTCTACAGGATTGGGGAAAATCCTCAAAGGAGATTCCCCAGGATCAGATGCTGAGGAAACCTCACTTCCTACAAGAAATTCGTGAACAACTGACTGCTCAATAA
The DNA here is from genome assembly GCA_013002475.1 of Saprospiraceae bacterium. Classification (GTDB taxonomy): domain Bacteria; phylum Bacteroidota; class Bacteroidia; order Chitinophagales; family Saprospiraceae; genus JABDJM01. The sequence goes on from JABDJM010000371.1 coordinate 2,870, forward strand.
AATCTGCTTCAAAAGTCCAGATTCCCTCAACTGCGTTTTCGGGGATCACATCGATCCAATACCACCAGGACCTCGAATAAGTTGTGGGAGAATTGTGTGACCATTCACCAAAAAGATTCCCCAGGGGATCTCGAATTCGATAATCGGTCGCTTCCCCCATCGTTTGGTCATGGTAGTAAGCTGCAAACCTAACCGAGGTTCCCGGCTCTACTTCATAATTGAAATCAGGATCTTCATCGGAGGGACAAAATCCCGAGAATCCTGGATTTGACAAATGGGTCATGAGCAAGTTCAATCGAGGCTCCCAATATGGTTTTTGGTCTTTCCACCAAGACACGCCGGTAGTATTATTGCAGGACCCCGAATAAGGTTCGATAACGGTTGAATTACCCGTTCTGATCTCAAAATGAAGATGTGGGTTTGAAGAACAACCCGAGCTACCAACGATCCCAAGGTATTCGCCTTCTAGTACAGTTTGTCCAATATTTTTAGACGTTAGAGTACCAGTCTTTAGATGTCCATACCAGGCGGTTGAGCCATCATTGTGTTCGACGTAGACAGCGTTCCATTG
>JABDJM010000387.1 GCA_013002475.1 Saprospiraceae bacterium
GGCTTTCATACCTTTGTTTTAGGAGCAATAGTCCTCTGTAAATCGCTTACTATGATCCTTAGCAATGAGCTAAAGAACCAAATTCTTCATCGGGTTGCCGATTGTATACGGGACCGGAAGGCTCAGATCCTTTCAGCAAACAAGGAGGACGTTGTTAGGTATGATGGAGGTGATCAGGCGATGCTTGACCGGCTTAAGGTGGATGATGTAAAGATTGACGGGATGATACAGGCCCTGGAGACGGTGGCTTCAAAGCCAGACCCCATAGGGATCGTAAGAGATGAATTCGAGCACCCAAATGGAATGAAAGTTTTCAATAAGACCTTTCCTTTTGGAACTATAATGATCATTTATGAATCCCGGCCTGATGTAACCATTGAGGCGGCTGCTATCGCATTTAAGACGGGAAATAAGATCCTACTGAAAGGAGGGAAGGAGGCCATCAATAGTAATTTGGCCCTGGTGGGTTGTTGGCATGAGGCATTGAGCTTTTATGGATTAGATCCGGATTGGGTAAGCTATTTAAAACTTTCAAGAACGGAAACTCAGCAATTTTTGAAAGACAACCACAACAGCATGGACCTGATCGTTCCAAGGGGTGGAGAAAAACTAATTTCCTTTGTTAGGGAGCATGCGACCTGTCCCGTATTGGTGAGTGGGCGGGGCAATAATTTTTTGTACATCGACCGTGAAGCAGACCCTTCTCAGGCTATTAAGGTAGTCCTAAATGCAAAAGCTTCAAAGATCTCTGCGTGTAATGCCCTTGATAAGGTTTTGGTTGATACTAATCACCCTGATTTTAAGAATCTGGTAAGGGACCTGGTGTCAAACCTGAAAGAAAGTAATGTTGAGGTTTTGTTTGGAAAAGGGCTTTCTCAAAATGGTGACTCCTTTGCCTCAGAAGATGATTGGAAGGAAGAATTTCTCGAGTTAAAGATCGTGGTTGGGACTGTCAATTCCCTCTCTGAAGCGGTAGAACAAATAAACAGATTTTCCGGGGGACATTCGGCTTCCATAATTACAAGGAATTCAGAGAAAGCGTCCGAATTTATGGACCTGGTTGATTGTGCTGCGGTTTATCATAACTGCTCAACAAGATTTACTGATGGTGGTGAATTTGGAATGGGTGCGGAGTTGGCTATAAGTACAGAAAAATTGCACCATAGAGGTCCGCTGGGCCTTGAACAATTAGTGACGAACAAGTACTATGTTTTTGGCAGTGGCCAGGTACGAGAATAATTATGAAAAAGAAACGGATACTCCTGAAAATTGGAACAAGTACACTTACCCGCGGAACATCGTTCATTTCCCGGGGAAAAGTGGAGGACATTGGCAGGCAGATCAAGGCTCTTCAGGATAACTATGAATTGGTCATAGTTAGCTCCGGTGCTATTGCCGTTGCAAAACAGTTCGTGCATCTTGAGGGGAGTGGCCAGGAAATAAAGATCAAACAGGCTCTGGCTGCTATCGGCCAACCTCACCTGATGAGGATATTCCAGGATACCTTTCGGGAGTTAGATCTTCTGACAGCTCAATGCCTTTTTTCGGCAATGGATTTTGAAAACTCTGAGACAAGAGAAAATGTAGCCAACACACTTAATGCACTTTTAAGCAACGGATACATTCCGGTGATAAATGAGAATGATACCGTCTCTACGGAAGAAATACAATTTGGAGATAATGACAAACTTGCTGCCCTGACAGCCAAGCTTTTGAATGTTGATCTGTTGGTAATGGCTACCAATACCAATGGTATTTACAACAAAGAGGGAGAAACCATTTTTGAAGTTAGAGATATTGACTCATTGAGAAGTGTAATTCGTCCTGCTAAATCTGATCAGGGTACTGGAGGGATGAGCTCTAAGCTAATAGCAGCCAGCATAGCTCAGGAAGCCGGGATAGAAACCTGGCTTGTTTATGGAGGAGAAGAAGATTTTTTGGTCAAGGCGCTGCAATCCCAATCTTCTTTTACAAAAGTGAATCCAATTTAATATGCCAGGTCCTTCAAAAAGAGGTTTCGAAATTGATGCTTCGCCGATCAGAAGTTTACTTCCATATGCCCGCGAAGCAATCAGGCAGGGAGTCCGCGTTTATCACCTGAATATTGGTCAGCCTGACCTGGAGACGCCGGAACCTGCACGAAAGCTTTTACAGAACCTTGAAGAACCCATTGTCCGGTATGGCCCCTCGGAGGGCTTCCCTTCATTACGAAAAGCAGTTGCCAAATATTACGCTAGGTTCGAGACCAATGTAAGTTCGGAGGATGTTTTTGTAACCACAGGAGCATCTGAGGCGATCCTGTTTACGCTTTTAAGCTGCTGTAATCAGGGAGATGAATTGATCATCCCGGAACCCTTCTACGCAAACTATATTGGTTACGCTGATGTGAGCGATGTAAAGATAGTCCCGATAACTACCTCCCTTGAAAATGGTTTTCAGTTACCATCCCCCGAGAAATTCGAAGAAAAGATCAATTCTAAAACAAAGGCAATATTTCTATGTAACCCTGGGAATCCCACCGGTCAACTCTACGAAAAGGAGCAGCTCGAATCTCTGTTGAGGATCGTCAAAAAGCATAATCTCTTTTTGATCGTTGATGAGGTGTATCGCGAATTCTGCTACGACAGCTCCTTTACTTCTGTTCTCTCCTTTTCAGGAATGGAAGAGCATGTGATCGTGATTGATTCTATTTCCAAAGTATTCAGTGCCTGTGGAGCTAGAGTTGGTTTTCTGATCACAAAAAACAAGAGTGTTCAGGAGGCAGTGAATAAGTATGCTCAATTGCGGTTGTGCCCTCCCTATTATGGACAAAATCTTGCCCTCGCCTGCTATGAAGACCCGATACCATATATTTCAAAAGCAAAAGAGAAATATCAAAGCCGCCGGAAAGTACTTTTCGATGGTCTGTCAAACATTGACGGGGTAGAGTGCTACCTTCCCGCTGCTGCCTTTTACAATATAGTCGAACTGCCAGTTCCTGATGCAGAAGCCTTTTGCAAATGGTTGCTGACTGATTTCAGGTATCAAAATGAAACCGTCATGCTCGCTCCGGCGAATGGTTTTTATTTCAATAAGGAATATGGAAAGTCCCAGGTGAGGATCGCCTATATCTTAAATGAAGATGATCTAAGAAAGGCGATTCATTGTTTGGATCTGGGATTGGCAGAGTTTAAAAAAGAGGTCCTTTCAGTAGCCTCACGATGAGTAGGTTCATTCTATTGTATCAGAGATTATAGTATCTGAATTATCTCGATGTGAGAGCCTTCAACCGCTTGAATTTCAATGAAATATGTCCCGGCAGCTAACTCTGGTAGTTCCAGGGTCGAGCTAAAAGCTGAAATGTCGTATTCTCGAATTTGAATGCCTCGATTATTTATCAGTTTGACAGTATTGATGAAGGAGCTGCTTGAGACAGTTAGAGAATTTTGATTTGGATTTGGAAAGGCATGAAACTTTATGTCAGGACCATCGATCCTGACACCGGTGGGTGAACACATGATCGGGTCAGACGGGGTCTCAGCGAGTGTACCTAAACTTACCGACCAGTTAAACCATTCACCTCCTGAATCATTTTCCCAGGTCTGCAGATCAAAGCTATTTTCCCCTGAGTTGGTTCCTTTTATCCTACACACCTTAACCGCCATTCCGTTTTGATGCCAGGTCAGTGGAATGCCTGGGCTAATGGTTTCAGGATGGTTTTCTTCCACTTCACAATTTGCCTGAAGGAAGTAAGCCTGATCATCAAATTCGGGATATCCTCCAAAAACCCTTGCCATTCCGTTTTCATCAATACAAACTGAAGTGTATTCATCACAAGCAATTCCCTTGACCGGGCTTCCTGTATTCAGGCTGGCCCTGGCAAGAAAAACGAAGTGTCGCCCTTTCCTTGTTGGATCATCATAATGTGTATCGGTGACTACGTCCTGTAACCAAAAATTTGACAGAAAGGGCTCAGAGCTAATTGTAAGATTCTCGTGGAATGGATTATTCAATGCCGCAGTACTGGATATAGTCCCATTCTCAGCTGAGAAATAATAGCCGCCAAGAATGGCCATTCCTGCACTGGTTCCACCGATCACAATATTTCGATTTTGAATTCCAAGGTTTATTAAACTGTCAACAGGGCTGCCTCTCCAGTAGGATACATAATCCCATTGGTCACCACCGGCAAACCAAATAGCCTCTGCCTTCGAGATCCTTCCTTGAACATAAGGGTCTTGACTGGCCAGGGAATTTTCAAAGACAATAGTTTCCACAGAGTTTACGGAAACACCTAATTCTGAATACAAATAATTATTGTACCCATTTGAACCACTTGCCCTGAGAACAAGAATATCTCCTCCTTTTGCTCGCTGAAGAAACCATTTCATGGCTTCATCATTTTCAGTGGCTCCTCCCATCATGCAGATTCCTCCCTCCGGGGAGGTGAGGGTATCCAGATTACTTCCGGTAAAATACGAGGTATAGTTTTGCCCGCTCAAGAAGGAAGAGCAGGATATAAGCCCCAGAACCAATAGTGAAAGCTTGATAGTTGTTTTCATTTTGAAGAATTATGCTTTTTCAACCTTCCAGTATTTTCTACCATCTAGGGTTCGATCCAGCAGCTTTTGACCAAACATGAGCCTGCGCAGCGTAGCAGGATCTTTAAAACTATGAAATTGGTTCAGGATTTCGTTGACTTTGATTTCAGAGTAGCTTTTTCCCGTCTCAAATTTTTCAGCAAGGAATTCAAGGATCAGTGCCTGTTTCTTTTTTTGTCTTTTGCCTGGGAAATGAGAAATCTTTCCCTCTTGATCGAAATATCCTCTGATGGCCTTATACTTTTCGGATGAGAAATCCACGGTCTAGGATTCGACAACTTTTCTAAAGACTTCCATAGCTGACTTCCATGATTTTTTTGCCTCTTCAAATCGCTCATCCCCATTTGTGACCTTAGAAAAATCACCCTGAGATATTTCCATAGTTGTAATGCCATTCTCATGGCTGAGTTTATACTCGCCAACAACATGGTAGTCATCCTGGATGGGAGCACTTGGATCGTAGGTGGTCATGCTAAAGATGAATGGAGGATCAAACTGCACCAATTTACCCTTGACATAAGTGATCCCATCTTCGGCGCCAACCCAATCCAGAGCTTCTCCCGGAATCCAACCTGTCACCGGATCACAGCCGAACATATATTGTCTTGTTTTTTCTGGATTGATGAGTGCATCCCAGACATCAGCAACGCTTGCATTAAACTGATATGACTGTTTTACGTATTTACCTTCGGACATTGACTTCTATTTTATGCAAAGGTAAAAAGAAAGCATCTTTTTATTCGGCAAGTATATCAATGGCGGTTGGAAGAATCGCACTAACCCACTGGCCATATTGATAGCCACTTGGGTGTAGATTATCCGGAGCCAAGGCAACCGGAGAATTGGCCAAATACCTCGAGATCTCAGTAATATCTATGAAAGGGATTCCCCGGGCCTCTGCTTGTTGTTTAGCGTATTCATTGTAAGCATCCAACTCCTCAGCAATTACCTGTGCATTTGAAGCTCCAAATGGGGTCACTCCATAGTCCGGTATAGAAACAACGAAGACATTTTCGACTCCCTGGGCGAATTCGGTGGCTGCATCAAGCAGTGTATTGAATTCCACTTCATATTCGATGAAAGGTCTTTTCTGGAACTGATTGTTAACGCCAATAAGCAAAGACACAAAATCATATTGACCTGGTTGAGCTGCGTCAATCCCACCAAGGAGATCCCAGGTTGTCCAGCCTGTTTGCGCAATAATGTCTACTGTGCCGACCTCAATTCCCGCAGTTTCAAGCGAGTCCTTAAGCTGGTTAGGCCATCGGGCTTTCTCAGGAACCCCTTCGCCAATGGTGTAGGAATCTCCAAGAGCTAAAAAGCTGTAGCTGTCGGATTCTGTCATCTCATCATCATTAGAACAAGCTGAAAATGAAAAGATCGATGCCAAAAGAAGGATTTGGAACAACATATGAGTTGGTTTGAAGCAAATTGAATGGTTCATTGTATTGGATTTATCCAAAGAGGAAACCCAATTCGTTCAAGAGGGTTCAATTTTTAACCGTTATTGATTCCATCAATAATACTGAAAGCCCACCATGTTTACCTCAGCCAAAAGAGCTGCGGTGATAATTAAGGCTAAGATCAAAAGGCTGTTGACGATACGACCTCTTCTGTGAAGGTCCCTGTCTGTCCAAACCCGATACAATGCCCAAGGTGCGATCAGCGTAGAAAGGGCACCTAGTGTGTTGAGGGCTAGCACCCCATTCAGGGACCAGGGTATGCCATAATCACTTACCTGGTCCTGTAAAACCAAAAAGATTGTGATGAGACCAATGGCCCCTAGGACAAAGCATGCCCCTGTCCAATATTGCCACTCGTACCGCCAATCCTTTGCTCGTTGGTGTTTTTGCTTTTGAAAGAAGAAAACTAAAGGTCTTCTAAACGTCGCAAAGAGAAGTGCCAGAATGGAAATAAGCATTGGAATTTGGCGCAGCCTCTTTTGTTGATACCAGGGAATAGCCCGATATGAGCTGGTGCCTGAAACAAGCCTGTTGGCTTTGCCGGAAAGTCCTATCTGAAATTCCACCTTATGTGTCGAGCTGCTATTATCTGATTGAAAAAGGTTGTCCTCGATCTGAATATAGGGCCTGCCAAAGATGGTCAACCTCCCGGTTGTGTCATGGCTAACTTTTTGTTCATCGGCGAAAAATCCAAAAAGCTGGGCAACCTTTTCAAAGGTGTTATGCGGATAATTCATCTGCTGGTACCGTCCGGTATAATTTGAAGCTATAGCGTCAAAATCAGCCGGAGGGATCAGCGGGGTAACCTTTAGCTCCTTATCTC
>JABDJM010000401.1 GCA_013002475.1 Saprospiraceae bacterium
GGGCAATACTGTAGTTGTAATTGAGCATCAAATGGACATCATCAAAGTGGCAGATCACATCATCGACATAGGTCCGGAAGGTGGCAAAGGTGGTGGCAATATTGTATGTGCTGGTACACCTGAACAAGTAGCCGAAACACCGGAAAGTTATACAGGTGATTTTCTTAGAAATGAGCTAAAAATCAAGACCAAAAAGACGCGAGCAAAAGTCGCGCGTTAATCCATTCCACTTTCAGCAACAAGTAGGAGAAGAGCTAATTGAGTGGCCTTGTAGCCATCCTCATTGAGCCACCATTCATTCAATGAATGTGCATTTTGCCCTCTTCCCCCTCTTCCTATCGTCACTGCCGGAATGCCCATAGATATAGGGGTATTGGAATTAGTAGATCCTCTTGTTAACTCAGGTCTTTTTCCAAAGTATGCGGTTGTAGCCATGGCACGCTGAATGAGAGGCAATTCCTCGGATAGCTCTCCGGAAGGCCGATCACCTATCTTTTCAAATTTTACTGTCAATGGATAACCTCTCCTAGCGATCTTATTTTGTTCATCCAGGGCCTTATCCACGGCGGATTTCAATATGCTTTCCAGTGTGTCCAATCGAGTGGGGCTAACAGATCTCATATCGATTTCCATCCAGGAAGTAAATGGAATAGAATTGATTGAAGTCCCACCTCCTATTCGTCCTACATTGTAACTTGTCCGCGGACCATAACTCGTAAACTGATCTGCTCCTTCTACAAAATAGTCAATGGCAGTTCCAAGGGCATGGTGGGGATTAGCCAGGCCAAAAGCTCCCCAGGAGTGTCCACCCGGCCCCTCATAGGTAACCCGATAACGGTATGATCCCAGGCCTTTATTATTCACTCTGCCGATAGCCCCTCCATCAATTGATATCCAGGAGTCGATACCAGGTCCATTTTCACTAAACAGTTCTTTTACCCCACGAAGATCACCGAGGCCTTCCTCTCCAACTGAGCCAATAAGAAGTACATCTGATTTTGTCTTTATATCAGCTTCATTCAAAGCTCTAGCAACCGCAAGAACCATAGCTAATCCTCTCGTATCATCTGATATTCCCGGAGCAAATAAAGTGTCTCCTCTATGCTTGACTGTGACATCTATTTCTTCTGGAAAAACTGTATCCAGATGTGCATCAAGCACCACTGTTTTTCTTCCATTGGATCCTTTACGCAAAGCGATGACGTTACCCACTCTGTCTATCCATGCGCTATCTACACCAATTTCTTCCAACATAGATTTGAACTTTGCTGCTCGTTTCATTTCCTTGAAAGGAGGTGCTGGGATCTCAGTGAGTAATATATGTTCACTTACGGTCCGATCATCATCTACTTTTATGAATTTAAATGCGCTTTGGATTTTCCTGGACTGAGTGATCGTTTTGATTTCATCCCTGTATTGTGCCATGATAGATTTGACAGGCGGGCCCTGTGAATAGCTCAAATGAGAAAATAAGAACAAAACAAATGCGCAATTGATGAATCGGATCATAGAAGATAAGTTTTGAAAGAGGATAAATATAATCAAGAATATTTTCAATGGTAATCTAAAAAAATCACTTCTGGAGGGTAACATTTCTGATTAAAAAGGAACAATACAATAAACGATCAGCATGGCCTTTTCGAAAGCAAATAAATTTTCCCAAGAAATGAAGCTCATCGCTTCTTTTCAAAAAGCACTAAGTCATCCTGCCAGAATCCAGATCATGATCATGTTAATGAAAAAAGAGCACCAGGTAAATCAGATTGCCAAGGCAATGCCTTTGTGTAAGGCTTCAGTTTCCCATCATTTACAAACATTAAGGGAAGCGGGTTTGATCAAGGCAAACGGTGATGGTCCGGATGTGTCGTATGAGGTAGTTGAATCAGGATGCAGGCAGGCGGGTAAGGTGATTTCCAGGTTTGTGTTGAGGTATTTGCTTTCGGGAGGAGGTGATGTGGGTGAGGGCGGGGAGAATCTTCTTGAGTAGAATTTCGTCTAAATTCTACTTATTTGATTCTCAGAACATTACGTTTAACCACTTAGTTAAACGCCCTCATTCCTATACATTTTCCGCAGTTCTCCCGTTTATTAAAAAGGAGTTTCACGCTAAATATTCATACCATTATCAATGCATCGACGCCAACTTATCAAAGCAATGGTCTCCCTTGGAATAACTTACCCCGCTTACAGTTGGATCATTTCCAATTTGAGGTTAAACCAAATGAATACAAAACCAATCC
>JABDJM010000443.1 GCA_013002475.1 Saprospiraceae bacterium
TCATTGAGATGATCATATTCGAATGAGTGCGTATTATCTCCGACATCATATATCTCAGTTTGACTGTTGTTGTCGATGATCTCTGCTAAGGTATAGATTTGTGTTTCTGCAAAAACTCTGTCTTTTATGACCAAAATTTTGTTTAGGTCAAAGCTTGGAACATTGGATTCCGTCCAGGTGCTGCCACCATCATCGGAGTACACATAAACCCCTTCTTCCCCAATAGCAACCACCTTATTCCCATAGGCGGAAATATCCCTTAGGTTTCCTTGCTTCCCAAACAGGATAGAGTAGTCGGTAACATCGGTTGGATCAGGAAAAGACACAAGGAGATTATTTTGTCCGCCCACAAGTAAGGTTCCGTCATTTTTTAAAAACACCGAGGCTGTTCTAAGGATGCGATCCGGGTAAGTTTGGGCAGTCCAGTTTCGTCCTGCATCTGTGCTAATGTATAAACGGTTAGAAGTACTGCTGAATAGAGTACCATTTTCTTCTATCAAGGTAGTGCCGCTTCCTGTCCATCCGACAGGATCTACAGAGGCCCAGGTTTGTCCATCGGTACTGGCAAAGATGAATCCTGATGAACCGATGGCTAAGATTTCATTGCCCACCTGCACCAAATTGCGTAAGGAGGTATTGGCGTCAAACACTACATGCCAGGTCTTGCCATAATCGGTTGATTCGCGGATAAAGCTGCCACCGGTTATGTAAACCTTTTCACCGACAACTAAGCCCCTAAATCCTCCGTTAAACAACGAATCAGTCATACTCCAGGTCTCTCCGGTATCCGCAGTATAGAGGAAACTGCTGCTTCTAATTAAGCCCCATTCTCCGTTGCCCATAACCACAAAATCCCTGATTAGGCCCGTGCCTTCGGGAGGGTTGACATTTTCATAGCTTGCCCATCCATCCTCTGTATAAAACAAGCCATAGGTTCCAGTGTAAATCATTTTTCCCGAATCATTATCATCCAGGAATTGAATCTTGGCAAAGTAGCTTTCGTCACTCAGGCCAATATCGCTTGGTTGCCAGGTTGACCCTCCGTCAGTTGTCTTTAGGAGCAGGCCACATTCCTGTGTGGCGTACCCAAGTCCGGAGGGGTGGATAGCAATGCTTGTCACTGTGCCAACTTCTGCAGTTGGATAAACGCGTTCGAGCTCTTGGGCTGATAAAAAAGTCATGCTAAGGAATAGCAGGGCAAGGGTAATTGGGGATTTCATTGTTTTGGTATTTTAAGGCAAAAATATAGTCGAGTACCTAAGTACCCGTCACCTATTTGGGTGATATTAAGGTAAGGAAAAAGTGCGGTGGGCAATTGGCATTGAGCAAATCCCCATATTTTTTCCAGGTACTCATAAATACCGGTCATTCACTAAGTCCCGCAGGCAATAGACACAACCCATTTCATTGATTATCTGCCGATTAGTACCTTTAATTCGCTACATTCAGTAATTCTTAACCTAAAGCTAACCCCAATGAGAACTTACCTTATTAAGGGCTTTTTATGCCTTTTTGTCTTCACTCTTTTTTCTTTACCGTTACAATCTCAAGAATCACGTTCCTTCGTAATCCTGGTCGATTACATGAAGAGCCATCCTGGACAGGATGCTGTTTCCTTGGAAACTGATATTTTTCAACCTGTACATAAGCAAATAGTAGGTGCAGGCGATAAAATGGCCTGGGCATGTTATGAAGTCCTTTTTCCAAATGGGAAAAATGTCGAGTACAATTATGTTACCGTAAATGTTTATGAATCCGCTGAAAAATACCATGACAATAGTGGCATGAAGTGGGCGGATGCATTTGCAAAAGCTCATCCTGGAAAAAGTGCGGATGAAGCCTGGGAAAAAATGTCAAAAGCCCGAGACTGGGTGAAAACTGAAATGTTCACCTTCGTTGATGAAGCAGTGGAGGGTCCACCTTTAGCTGGAGATCAAATGGTCAAGGTGAACTATATGAAAACAGCTCAAGGCATGGGAGATTCTTATGTAGATATGGAGAGCAAATATTTTAAGCCGGCCCATAAAATGGCCGTAAAAGATGGAGCTATGGTAGATTGGCAGCTTTATGCCTTAACCGCTCCTACAGGATCCAGTATGCCCTATAATTACATTACAGTTGATACCTATAATGGTGCGAAACAAATGTATGCACCCTATTCAAATGACATGGAAAAAGTACATCCGGGAGAAAACATTGATAAGATTTGGGAGAGCATGATGAAAACCAGAACATTGGTCAGATCAGAAACCTGGGTTTCTCGTTCTTCGACCTTCTAAAAAGCTTTAAAGCCTCGATCCTTTGGTCGGGGCTTTTTTTTATTCCCCAAGATATTGCCTGACATCTTCCACCTCAAAATATGGAGACATTTCTGTGAAATGCTTTAGAGGGGGAATATGTCCCTGGCCGTAAACAACCAGGATGCGATCATTTGCCTCGGCGATCTTGTGGAGATTGCTAAATATTTGGATGTTCCTGTGATACCATGTATTCACCATATCTGCTCCTGCGTAATCTTCACCCTCAACAATAGGTACAAAATATTGGAAGTATAAGGAAAGCGCAATTTCTTCGACTTCCGGGTCATTCATTTTGTAAAGCATCTCTCTGATCGTTCCGTTTTGCAGCCACTCTCCAAGAATGTTGATGGCTCCCTTTCCAGACTTCTCAAGACCCGCCATCAGGGGTCCAAATTCTTCGGGATTTGCTCCCACCAATTTTCCTATTCCATCATTATTTAAATTCATTTTTACATCAATGGGATAAATGGTTGAATGCCCCATTGATTTGGCTAATCGAAATCCAATTTGTTCTTCCTCTGATCTTCGCAATTCGAGAGAATCATTAAGATAGGCTTCATATCGATTAATAGCGGTGGAACCACCATAAGGTGCCTCAACTGCAATCTTAGTTGGTTTAAAGGCTTTTAATAATTCAATTACCTCCTTTATTTCTTCTTGCCTCTTTGGAACTAAAACATCATCAGCTTCCAGATTAAATTGATCGGCTCCAGGATTGCTCATGTGATATGATCCGAGAAAGGCGACTGGAATAGATTCCACTTCTGGAAGGAGGCGGGCAAAGGCATTTTCATCAATTGTTTTTTTATTGTTCGGGGAATCTGATGTACAGCCAGCGAAAAGGAATCCACAAAGTAGGATCGATACAGGAATTCGTGGGGATATCATATTCTGGAGATTGGTTCTAGGAAAATAGCAATTTGCTAAAAAATCCCCAATTTAGGTGTGAAATAACTCTTATGAATCACCTTAGCAGCGTAACATCACCGGCAATCATTATCGTTTCGCCTCTATTGGTATTAAACCAAACCTGATAGACAAATACAGCGGGGTTCATATGCTGACCGGCAAATTTTCCATCCCAGAAAATTGGTCCGTTGGACTCAAAGACGAGTTCTCCCCAGCGGTCAAAAATCAATGTTCTCTCAATAGACTCAATGCCTTTATCGAAAAAGATCTCGAAGAAATCGTTGTTTCCATCTCCATTAGGACTAAAGGCATTTGGGATGAAAAATTCGGTATCATTCCTAAGCCGGACCCAAATTTCATCATTAGCAATACAACCAGCACTATCGATCAAAGTCAATTTGTATAGTTGATCTTGCTCAGGTGAAACCACCGGATCCAGGCAAGCGGAACAAAGATTTGGCTCCCAGATTATGGATTCCAGCTGACCCGGATCAAAACTTAAGATGGGTTCTAATCTTACAGAATCTTCGAATTGGATCAAATGATCCTCACCCAGGTATAACCAGGGTTCTGTGCCCTGGGCAATGACAAAGGTCGTATCATTTTTGCAACCAAATTCATCTTCAAAAAAGAGCTGATAAGGTCCGGCAGACAAGTCCTCGTACGAAGTAAGCGCAGAAAGATTTGAATTGTTAAGGGAAAAAAGAATGGTCCCCAGACCTCCATCCGTTTGCAATATTTCCAGCGTCCCGTTGCTTGCATTTGGACAACTCGTAGAGGCTAATTCGAATGTAGCCTGTATCTCATCCGGAGGAGTGACTACCACTGTATCTCTTGCGACACACCCATTTCCGTCAATCAGTTCCAGGAAATAGGTTCCCTGAGGTACCGTTGGGGTGGTCACCACCCCTTCTTCGGACCACCAATTCAATTCCATTGGATCGGCCCCCGGGACGAGAATCTCGGAAACCAATTCTGCATCTGAAGCATCGGGGCAAGATAGTGGAGAGCCCAGGAAGGAATTCAATACAAAACCATTCACTTCTGGAAGTTGAACATGAGGAAGATAATAGTCCTCTGTCTGACTAATTCCATTGGCATCAATTATCTCAATTTGGTAATTTCCTTCAACGAGTTGATCTATCCAGAAAATTGTTCCAGTTGCATTTGCTGTTCCGGACCCTTGCAGTCCTGTATCTGTGTTTTCCCAAACATAGCTAAAAGGTGGGCTGCCGCTAAGGATCTCAATGCCAATCCTGCCAAACTCCGGGTCACATTTAACTGGATCAATTTCCGCTTGGAACTGAAAGGAACAAAAAACGGGATTGAATTCACTGACTACAATTACCACTGAGTCGCAGCCATCCGTTGTTTGAAAATTATATTGGACAGAGCCCACCAGGGTGGTATCACACACAGTTTCATAAAAATAAAAATCGTCATAGCCGTCATAGATTGTTTCTATGATATTCAAACTATCACAGCCATAAATATTCTCTTCCAGCAATTGAATAATTCCCACCTGACTTTGGTTGCAACTTGTTTGAGTGCTATAAACAGTATCAGTGGGAGATAGAGAAACGGTAGTGATGGAAAGTTCGTCGCAAAAACCATTATTTGATAAGCTGTTAAACACACCAACAGCCGCGGGGTCACAACTCGCTTCAGCAAAATATAGTGTATCCATATCCACCAGATCAATGGTCAACAAAGTCAAGCTATCACAACCATAAACATTTGTGTCCAGGAATTGAAAAATGCCCGCTGAATCTGGGTCGCATGTGCTGTCCGTCAGCTGAACATTATCTGAAGCCAACAGCGAAACTGTGGTGGTGTGAACCTCATCGCAGAATGCTCCTGTAACGGTTTCTGTAAATATTCCTACCTCCGCAGGATCACAGGAGCCCGAGGTGAAGTACATGGTATCCTGATCTATTAGCTCAACGGTTACAAAAGTGAAACTATCGCAACCATTGGTGTTGGTGTCGGTGTATTGGAAAACACCCACCGAATCAGGGTCGCAGGTGCTGTCCATCAGCTGAACATTATCTGAA
>JABDJM010000452.1 GCA_013002475.1 Saprospiraceae bacterium
TCTGGATAAGACCTTCAATCATGCTTTCCGCAGCCTGGAAATCGGCAATTACTCCATCCTTCAGAGGTCTTACAGTTTTGATGTGCTCGTGGGTCTTTTCATGCATCTGCATGGCCTTATTTCCCACGGCAATCGTTTCGCCTGTTCTACGGTTGATCGCAACAATGGAGGGCTCGTCTATCACGACTTTCCCGTCCATGATAATGAGCGTGTTTGCCGTGCCTAAATCAATGGCCAACTCCTGGGTGAAAAAGCTTAAAAATTTAAACAAAGGACTATTTCTGTTTTAGAACTGGGAAAAGTCTCCCAAACCGATTACAAAAGAACAAATTTTTGGCCAAATTAGGAATATTCAAATATATAAGGCCTTATTTATTCATACCTGGGCCTACTATGACTTGCCATATATTTTCTGTCTCCAGATGTTTCTCTGCTAAGGTCAAAATATCCTCTGGGCTTATCCCCTGAACGATTTGGATATTCCGTTCAAAAAAGTCGGGCGTTAAACCATCCATAACTCCTGTCTTCACAACCTCAAGAACATTCAGGGGGCCGTCCACCATCCCAAGCATACTGCCCATGAGATAATTTTTAACCATCTCCAATTCTTTTTCCGGAACCAGCTCGGTCTGTAACCTTTCTATCTCACCAAGGATCTGCCGGACAGCCTCCTTTTCACTACCCGCCTGGACCTCTGTCCCTATGAGAAATGTGGCTGCATTTAATTGGCAATCAATGGTCGAATTGACATTATATGTCAGACCACGTTTCTCCCTCAGGTTGCTCATTAATCTTGATCCAAAGTATCCTCCCAGCAGGGTATTCACCACAAACATACCCGCGTAATCGGGATGGGCCCTTGGAATGCTAGGGTGCCCCAACCGTATGGCGCACTGCATGGAGTTAGCTTTTTCCACGAGAAGTTGGCTCGGCGTATTTGTAACGGGTGGAAAAACGGGTTCCCTGGGAGTACCTACCGGAATGTGCTGCCCAAGGTGTGCGTTAATAAGCTCCAGTGTGTTTTTCTCTGGTTTACCACTCAAAAACAGACGACAAGAGGAGGCGTGGTAATTCCGTTGGAAATGCTGGACCAACCAATCCCGCTCAAGCTTTTTATAGGTTTCAGCGACAGAGTTGTATCCATAGGGGTGAGAAGTGCCAAAGATCTCATCCGTTATAAGCCGAAAAGCAATCACGTCCGGCTTTTCCAGTTCCACGCTCAGGCGCTGGATGTTATTCCTTTTGTAGTCATTCAATTCCTTTTCCGGGAAAATTGGATTGCAAAGGATTTCGGACCACATGGGAATAAGCTCCTCAAGATGCCTGGAAAGGCAGTAGAATACAATATTGGAGGTATCCAGGTTGACCGGGATCGAAATAGTACTGCCGAAGAAATCCGACTTCTCTGCGATTTCCTCCGCTGTGAAATTGCTAGTTCCCTCTTTTAGCAAACGAGCCGTTGCCCGTGCCGTTAATTGCTGACTTTCATAGGGCCTACCCGCCATAAAGACAGCATCAAGCTTCAAAAGGGGCTGACTTCCCGCCTCAACAAAATACAAGGGGACCCCATTATCCAGCTTGATCTTCTGAACAGGTGGCAAAGGAACCCCTTTGATCTTTTTTGTTGCCGGAGGAATCGTTCTATCGATCATTCTTCTTCTGTAAGAGCGCAAAGGTAGGGGCAAATCCTCAATTTGAACGGAACTGAGAGATGTAAGGACAAAAGATTAACCTGATATATCAACCGTTCTGTTATTTTTGCCTTTTACCCAACTTGCATTGCATGAAATTTAGTGTCTCTTCGTCTGATCTTTTAAAGAAGCTTCAGGTATCCGCAGGCGCCATTGGTTCCAATCCTGTACTTCCAATCCTGGAGGACTTTTTATTTTCAGTATCTGGAAATACCTTAACGATCACAACATCCGACCTGGAAACAACTATTGTTACTAGTATCGAGGTTAATGCTGATGGAAAAGGGATGGTAGCTGTACCGGCCAAGATCCTTCTGGATACATTGAAAGAACTTCCTCAACAGCCTGTAACCTTCACCGTGGATGAAAAAAGTTTCGGGGTGGAGATTACTTCCGCTTATGGTAAGTATCGACTGGCCGGAGAAAACGGAGCTGACTTTCCTAAAGCACCGCAACCAGATTCTGTGGATCAAATCTCTCTTTCTTCAGATACTATCCAGCAGGCAATTGGAAAGACCTTATTTGCGACAAGCAATGATGAGCTTAGGCCAGCCATGACCGGTGTATTCCTTGAGGTTGATTTTAACCACTTGACTTTTGTTTCTACGGACGCACATAAATTGGTTAAGTACAGCTTTAACAATGTCGAAAGTCAGGTTTCAACCAGCTTTATTATTCCCAAAAAAGCTCTAAACTTATTGAAGTCGGCACTAGGTTCTGCGGGGAATGTTTCCCTTTCTTTCAATAAGTCAAATGCTTTTTTTGAAAGTGATAACCTGCAGCTTGTTTGCAGACTGATCGATGCCAGATATCCGGATTACAACGCAGTGATCCCCTCGGATAGCCCTAACCAAATGTCAATCAGCCGTGGAGATTTTCAAAACTCTCTCAAGCGTATTGCCATATATGCCAATAAGACCACTAATCAGGTTATCCTGAATATCAATGAGGGAAGCCTTACAGTAAGCGCTCAGGATCTGGACTTTTCAAATGAAGCAACAGAGCAACTTGCCTGTTCCTATGATGGAGAGCCGATAACCATCGGTTTCAACGCCAAGTTTTTGATCGAGATGCTAACAGTTCTTGAATCGGATGACGTAGTCCTTAATTTATCAACGCCTACCAGGGCGGGTATTCTAAAACCTGCAGATGAAGTTGAGGATGAGGATATCCTCATGCTTGTTATGCCGGTTATGTTAAGTCAATAACTAAGCCCGTGAAGGTTGGACTTTTTTTCGGATCCTTTAACCCCATTCACATTGGCCATCTGATCATTGCCAATTTTATGGTGGACCAAACTGAGCTGGGCCAGGTTTGGTTTGTTGTTTCTCCGCAAAATCCTTTCAAGGAAAAAAAGAGCCTCGCAAAAGATTCAGAAAGACTCTATATGGTCAACATTGCCATTGAGGACAACCCCAAACTCAGGTCCTCATCAATTGAGTTCGGTCTTCCAAAGCCATCCTATACCATTGATACGCTTACACACTTAAAGGAAAAACATCCCCAACATGACTTCAGCCTGATAATGGGTGGAGATAATCTGAAAACTTTTCACAAGTGGAAGAATTTTGAACTGATTCTGAGAGACTATTATATGATGGTTTACATGAGGCCGGATTATGATGCTGGTGAACTGCAAAGCCATGAAAGGGTGACGCTCTTTGATGCCCCACAGATGCATATATCAGCTAGTTACATCCGGCGCTGCATCGCTTCCGGGTATTCGATCCGGTATTTAGTACCCGAATCCGTGTATCATCATATAGAAGGGAGTTCACTATATAAGCCCTGAAGCTGTCAAATTCCCTACACTAGATGCTCCTTGCTTCTGCAGGGACAATAATAATGCGGCCCCAAGGTTTTACCTTTGGTTTCCAACAAAATCTGCATGAAGCAACAAGCACTGATTTTAACCCTTCTTACTTTTTTGTCCGGATCGACACTTTGGGGACAAGGGGATGAGGTGCCTATTGGGTCCTGGAAAAACTATCTCCCTTTTTCTGTTTTCAATTCATTAACTCAATCTGAAGATCAGATTTTCGCCACCTCAGACCTGGCGGTGCTGGCGGTTGACAAAACCGACTTTAGCAAAACCTTCATTACTAAGTTAAATGGCCTTAGCTCTACAGGCACGCGTCTGGTAGAATATGTTCCTTCAGTGGATGGCCTAATCGTCGTTTATCAGGATAGTGAATTTGACCTGGTGCTTCAAAACAGAACAATCAATTTTGAAAACATCAAAGTGGACGGAAGCTTTTTCAATCGGGAGGTGCTCGATGTCTCGCTGCTAAAAGAGGACGCTGTGTATTTCTGCACCGCCTTCGGCATCGTGGAGTTTTTTCCTGCGCTTGAAGAATTTGGGTTTACTCTTGACCTCGGAGTTCCGGTATATGAAATGGCTTATAAAGAAGGAGTATTCTATGCGGCCACAGAATGGGGAATAATCTATGCGGAAGATGATCCCGAGATCAACTTAAAAGATGTGACAAACTGGACGGCATTCAATCAGGGGAATGGTTTTCCACTTAGTTACTTGCCCACTCACATTGTCAACTATCAGGAGAAAATATATTTCGCGCTGGACAGCGTTGTGTATGAGTTGCAGGACAATACTATCGACACGGTTCTGTATGAGCCTGGTTTCAATGTGGTCTACTTAACTGCGGAAGGCGCAAACCTTCTGGTAGGATTATGGTGCAAGGACAATTGTGATGGAAAAATGATGATCCTTGATGGAGACCGGAATATGGAGGAATATTCTCCTTCTTGTGTCGATCGGCCCAGGTATGCACTCGAAGATCAATATGGTCAGATCTGGGCAACTGATTCCTGGATGTACCTAAGAAGGTCGTCGGTTGACGATCCCGGCTTTTGTGATAAGTATATCGCCAACCAGCCTTTCCTAACCAATTCTGTGGAGATCGCATTGAGAGATGATGAGATTTGGTTAACAACTAATGGAATTTCCTCTACGACGTATAATCCGCAATTCAATGAACTTGGACTTTTCGCCAGGATAGATGGCACATGGAGGATCTTTCAGGCTAAAAACACACCCGGCCTGGAGGGTCAGGATGGCCTTGCTTATCACCGGATCACTTACGACCCGGTTTCCGGAAACCTATATGTAGGAACAAATAGTGATGGGATGGTCATCGTCAGCCCTGAGAATGAGTTCAGTTACCTGAGCAATGGAACCTCTGCGCTTGATTTCGGAGCAGACCCTACAAGGGTTCGTGTTGCAGGTATTGCGGTTGATGAACAAGGAAATGTTTGGATGGCTAATAATACCGCCACAAAGCCCATAGTTGTACTAACGCCCGAGGGTAACACCTCAAATGACTTCAGTAATAAGGTTCCGATAGGATCGGCGATCAGAGATGTCGTCGTCGATTTTTCAGGATTCAAATGGTTTACGGTGGACAAAAACGGGCTCCTGGTTTATGACGACAACGGCACGCTAAATACACCTAACGATGACGATGTCCGCCTCATAAAAACTACCAATTCCCAGCTTCCTGAGAACAGAGTCCGCTGTATCGAAGTCGACCTTGACGGAGAAGTTTGGGTGGGCACCGAGCTCGGAGTGGTCTCTTTCAACTGTGGAACCTCAGCCTTTGAGCCTCAACTGTGTCAGGGGTTTAAGCAAATCGTGGAGGTAGATGGTTTTCGGGCCAATCTGTTGGAGACTGAAGACGTAAGGGCTATTGCCGTGGATGGGGCAAACAGAAAATGGTTTGGCACCACAAATGGTGTTTTTCTAATGTCTCCTGATGGCAAAGAACAACTAGCCTTTTTTAACTCTGACAACT
>JABDJM010000472.1 GCA_013002475.1 Saprospiraceae bacterium
TCGATATCAATTATTATCCTGTTGAGGAAGCGAGGAATTCCAATATGCGCCACCGGCCGATCGGAATTGGAGTCCAGGGACTGGCTGATGCATTTAGTATGATGCGGTTTCCTTTTGATTCTCCAGAAGCCAGAAGTCTCAACAAAGAGATTTTTGAAACGATCTATTTTGCTTCCCTAAGCGAATCTTGTAAGATCGCTTCTGAAGAGGGACATTATCAGACCTATCCTGGTTCTCCTGTTAGTAAAGGAGAGTTGCAGTTTGATATGTGGGGAGCTACTCCCACGGATCGCTGGGACTGGGATGGTCTAAGAGCTGAAATAAAGAAACACGGAATTAGAAATAGCCTTCTATTGGCTCCGATGCCTACTGCTTCTACTTCACAAATCCTCGGTAATAACGAGTGTTTCGAACCCTACACATCCAATATTTACACCAGAAGAACCTTAAGCGGTGAGTACATCATCGTCAACAAGCATTTGTTGCAGGATCTTATCGGTCTTGGGTTGTGGAATGATGACATGAAGCAAAAGCTCATGGCCAATAATGGTTCGATTCAAACCATCGAGGAAATACCACAGGAAATAAAAGACCTGTACAAGACGGCTTACGAGCTAAGCCAGAAGGTTATTATCGACATGGCCGCTGATCGCGGTGCCTATATTTGTCAAAGCCAATCACTTAACCTATTCGTGGAGAATCCCAACTTTGGGAAACTATCCTCCATGCACTTTTATGGTTGGCAAGCCGGATTGAAGACAGGTATGTATTACTTGCGATCAAAAGCTGCTGTTGATCCCATCAAGTTTACTCTTAATGAAAAGCACCAGCGGGTGGGCTCTGCCTCAGAGGAAGCCGCAGGGACTTCAAAAGGTAAGATGATGGATAATGGAGAGGGTATGCAAGCCAAGGCCGTAGAGAATCTGAGCGCTACTGCCGAAATGCAAGCAGAAAGTGAAATCCAAGCCTGTAGGCTGGACGATCCGGATTGCTTAATGTGCGGCAGCTAGCAAAACGCAGCCAAAAAGGCTACGTAAAGGTACAGCACTCTCCCGCGTAACAACGCGTGTGGTGGGTTCCATTGGGATCCACCTTTTTTTGTCTGAAGGAAAATGCGAATTTAGCAACTTGGGTATTTTCGGCCAATCCCTGGGAAAGATAGAATTCCATTTAATAAATTGGGATGGATTATACCGTATCTTCAAATAGAAAGAACTTTCGTGGTAAAGAAGCAATATCTGGTTTATTTGTTTTGCGGGGCGCTGATCACTTCATTGGTGTTTTCGAAATACTTTCTTTCAGTTAGTATTATTTCTCTGGTTGTTCTTGGCTTGTTCACTCTGGATAAAACAAAGGGTGGTTGGAGTTTGAAAACTAATTTCGTAGAGGTGTGGGACCAAATTAGAAACAGGCAATATCGCCCCTTTCTGGCTCTGACTTTATTTTTCTTTTTAGTCCTGTTTAGTTTCTGGCAGACGGATGATAACTGGAACTACTTTTTCCGGAAGGTTACGATTAAGCTTCCTTTCCTGGTTTTACCCATCGCATTTTTAGCCCTTCCGCGATTTTCAAAAAGGGAATTTCATAACCTCTTGTATTTTTTGCTTTTACTGATCACAGGTACTGGTCTTTTTGTTTGCATTGATTATGCTCAGCATTTTGCTGAATACAATGAGTTAGTAAAAATTGGAAAACAGATCCCGGTTCCAGGAGACCATGTTCGCTTTAGTGTTTTGGTAGCTATAAGCATTCTGGTTGGATTCGTACTTTATTCAAACAAGCATTTTTTTTCCAAGGCCTGGGAATCCAAGCTCATTTTAGGCTGCACCTTATTTCTAATCGGTTTTATTCATGTGCTTAGTGTGAAGACAGGGATTCTCTCTTTGTATTTGTTTAGCTTCTTCCTTCTTATTCAATATATGGTCAAAAAGAAGGCCTGGGCTGTGGGCCTTGGTTCACTTGTTTTGATGGGGGCCCTATTGATCGGAGCAATAAGATTTATTCCAAGTCTTAATCAAAAGTTCCATTACACGAAATATGACTTGGAAAAATTCTTCCAAGGGGAAGGGGATACCTATAATGATTCCGGGAGGATCACTTCTGTGAAAGTGGGCTGGGAATTATTCAAAGAAAACCCAGTATTTGGTGTGGGTGCTGGTAATCTTCGTGAAGCAACAAATCAGGTTTACTCGGAAAAGTTTTCCGGGTATCCACCATTCACCCCGATCAATCAGTTTATGTATACACTCAGCAGCACCGGGATTTTTGGACTTTCTCTTTTTTTGATCGCCTTTTTCACACCATTTTTGTTTAAGCGCTTGTATACCCATCAGTTTCTGTTGGGAATTTTTGTG
Organism: Saprospiraceae bacterium; assembly: GCA_013002475.1. GTDB lineage: Bacteria > Bacteroidota > Bacteroidia > Chitinophagales > Saprospiraceae > JABDJM01. The sequence continues at coordinate 2,355 of JABDJM010000472.1, forward strand.
GTCCACATATTTCTTTGCCTGATCGAGAACACACTCGAAAATGCTGTTGGGGTAGGAACCTTTGTGTTTTTCCTGGTATTAAGCTTAAACCATTTTTTAAAGGAAGCTGACTAAAGAAGTTTGTCAAGCAACATTTGAACTCCAACAGTAGCTTTTTCTGATATAACTTCAAGGTTGGACATCCTGGAAAGCTCATAGTTGATTTGTGGGTTGGGATCAATGTAAAATATCTTCGATCCTTCTGGTGCAAAACCAACCAATCCTGCAGCCGGATATACATTCATACTTGTGCCGATAATGATGACGTAGTCTGATTGATTTACCTCTGCTGCCCCTCGCATGAGTTCCGGAACTTCCTCGCCAAACCAAACGATATGTGGACGTAATTGAAAACCCTTTTCGCATTGGTCACCCAGGCTGCAGTCTTTATCCCAGTCATAGATCAATTCCGGAAACTGGGTACTGCGGACCTTTCGAAGCTGACCATGCAAATGAAGCACATTCGAGGAACCAGCCCGTTCGTGGAGATCATCTACATTCTGGGTGATGATAGTAGTGTTGAATTTTTCTTCCAATTGAACCAGACCAAGGTGCCCGGCATTTGGCTTCACTTCGAATAGTTGTTTCCTCCTTTGATTGTAGAAATCCAAAACCAATTCAGGATTTTTCTCAAACCCCTGAGGACTGGCCACTTCCATTACATCATGACCTTCCCAAAGTCCTCCGGCATCCCGGAAGGTTTTGATCCCACTTTCTGCACTCATGCCTGCCCCTGACAAAACTGCGATCTTCTTCATCAAAAAACTTCTTGAGGTAAAAATTTAAATGCCTCACCTAAATGATCAATGATGTCTGAAGCTGTAAGTGTTTCTTCAGACTGTCTGTCTCCACGGGCAAGGTCTCCAGCCACTCCATGAACAAACATACCGTAAATGGCAGCCTGCTCTGGTTCATATCCCTGGGCTAGTAACCCTGTTATTAAGCCGGTCAGCACATCCCCTGAACCTGCCGTTGCCATTCCGTGGTTGCCAGTGCTGTTGAAAATGGCCCGGCCGTCGGGAGTCGTCAGACAGGAATGTGCTCCCTTCAGCAAAATGAAAACTTGCCATTCCTGTGATTTGCTACGTTGCAGCTCCAACCTGGCGAATGGGTCCTTGGATTGACCAAACATTCTTTCAAATTCACCTACATGTGGGGTGAGGATTGTATTGTTCGGAACATCATTCAACATGGTAGGGTGGAGGGAAAGGATATTTAGTGCGTCTGCATCCAATACCAGAGGTTTATTACAGAGGGGCAAAAATTCTTGCAGGGCGGATTGAGTGATCTCGTTTGTTCCAATTCCACAACCGATACCCACAGCTGCCATTTTTTCAATATACGGAAT
>JABDJM010000474.1 GCA_013002475.1 Saprospiraceae bacterium
TTTCAGCGGGTGTCAGAAACCCCACCCTAACGGATCAATACCTGAACCTGAATGTTGGCAGGGCCACTCTTTTGGGTAACCTGGATGGATATAAGGACCTGTATACTTTAGATTCTTTCATCGATTATCTCGAATCAAGTTTTAGCACTCCATTGTCCTTCGTTGATCTCGATCCTATTAAACCTGAAAGAGTAAAAACTATTGAGGCGGGCTACAGAACCACGCTTTTTGAGAAAATCTATCTAGATGCCAATTACTACTATAACATCTATAATGACTTTATCGGTTTCAAACTATTGGTCGATGCTGAAATAGATGATCTTACGGGATTTCCAACTAATGTGGATGTATTCAGGATCTCAAGTAACTCAGACAATGAAGTAACAACGCAAGGATTTTCTATTGGCGCTAATTACTACTTTGGACAATACTATCAGTTTGCTGGAAATTATTCTTGGAACAAGTTGAATAAGGTATTTGAGGATGATCCTATTATTCCTGCTTTTAATACGCCCGAGCACAAATATAATCTGGGCATTTCGGGAAGAAATATTCCGCTTAATTGGGGTAATTTCCCCGCCAAGAAGTTGGGATTCAATATGAATTATAAATGGGTTCAGGGCTTTTTGTTTGAAGGATCGCCACAGTTTACAGGCTTTATTGAGGATTATGGATTATTGGATGCTCAGATCAATTTTGATTTTTCTAAGATCAATACTATCCTTAAAATTGGAGCTTCAAATGTTTTGGATAATAAGGTGTTCCAAACCTATGGTGGGCCCAGAATTGGCCGACTTGGTTACATCTCTTTATTATATGAATTCGAAAAAAAATAAATCAACACTTACTTAAATTAAATCTATGAAGAAGTTTACTTTACTCTTTAGCTTTCTTATCGGTGTGGTTGGCATGATGTCAGCCCAGCAACGATATGTGGATGAGATCTTCACAGATGTTGAGGTGACAGAAAATGTCGTGTATGGCCTCAATGCAACTGTCCTGCTTGTTGCTTCAGCTGGAGAAGCTGTTCCGCAACCGCTTGTTTCTGACGTATATACTCCAATGGGAGATACAGAAACCTCTCGTCCTCTGGTTCTCATCGCCCATACTGGCAACTTCCTTCCTCCAAGTTTTAATGGAGGCTGCGGAGGTACAATAAAAGATGCCGATGTAGTGGAAACCGCCAAAAGACTAGCCCGAATGGGTTATGTGGCTGTGACCTTTGATTACAGGATTGGTTGGGATCCCACAAATCCCGATCAGGCCATTCGTGTAGCTACCATTATCAATGCGGCTTACCGTGGTGTCCAGGATTCAAGAACCGCTGTTAAGTATTACAGAAATTCTGCTGATAGTGGTGGAAACCCATATGGAATTGACCCTAGCAAGATCGTTATGTGGGGATTCGGAACTGGTGCTTACATCACCTATGGTTCTGCTACACTGAACGCGATCTCGGATACTTACATTCCTGAATTCCTGCTTTCCATTGATCCTTTTATTCCTATGGTCATTGAGCCTATTAATGGTGATCTGAATGCCGACAATGTTGGAATTGCTGGCATGTATCCTCCATTCCCTGATGGAGATACGCTTTGCTATCCAAACCTGCCTGGTGTAGATGCAAGCTTTAATCTTGCTGTCCAGATGGGAGGAGCCCTTGGAGATACCTCATGGATAACTCCTGGTGATGTTCCAATGATCAGCTTCCATGTACCAACAGATCCATTTGCTCCTTGTACAGAGGCGGTTCTTTCTGTTCCTCCTCCGGTTAACCTTCCTGTTGTGGAAGTGAACGGGGCTTGTTTGACTATTCCGACGGCTGTTGCGGAAGGTGTGAACGATGTATTTGCCACTAAGGAATACATCGATGATTACACTGCAGTGGCTAATGAGAGAAGTGGAGGCACTGAGGGATTATTTTTGTTCCCCTCAAATGATCCCGCCGAATCCGCACCATGGAATTTTGCATACAATGAAAACCCTTATGGGGTTGCACCCGTACCTTGTGATACTAACTCAGTTGACGCAATGGTGCACATGGATACGGTTATGCAGTATTACATCCCACGGGCTTGTATTACGCTTGACTTGGGATGCGATCTTGCTGCGTATACAAATACCGATGAGATCCAGGCCTTACAAGTAGGCTTGAAAGCCGCACCAAATCCATCCAGAAATCATATCCAGATCACTGCTGATAAGCAGATCAATCAGATCTTTGTTTATGATATGGCTGGAAGAGTAGTGAAGTTTTACGGTAATATCAACACTACCACATTCGACTTGTACCGATCACAGATCGGACCAGGTATGTTTGTCGCGCAGGTATATTTTGACGAAGGAATTGTAGCAGAGAAGTTGATCTTCAACTAAGAGCTACTTAGATATAGAATTAGCAAGAGGCTGTCTCGTTGAGATGGCCTCTTTTTTTATGGCAATAAGGGTCGATCCGGAAGGTTAGGCCTAGATCGGAGGTTAAACCTAGGCCTAGACCGGAATCTACGCTGAACATCCTACTCATGTACAAAATCCCGGTTTTTACATTGAGCTGCTCTGCAGCCCTTTCCATTTGCTGCCCTTCGCTTAAAAACATAGCGTGGCGCTGCCACGCATTTTTTCGTCGCCTCCTTATTGCAGAGTCCCGAAACAGAAGGTACAGAGTCCTGCATGCCTCTGGTATGACCGAGATTTTTCTAGAGAGAGGTTTAGTCGAGAAAGGAGCTACAGAGTATCGTAATTTTGAATTGGGTGTTATTTCTTTGAGCCTGCCTGCCGTCCGGCAGGTCTTCGTGCCTTTTTGGCTGGATCAAAAAAATATCAATGGAGGCTAGCAAGTCGGGCCACGGTCGGAATCTACGCCTAACTACCAAAAGCAAAAAATGTTCAGCCTAGATTCCGGTCTACGCTGAACATTTTTGCTTACCTATCCCTCTGCTGTCAGACGAAATCCCGATCCGACCAATCTCCCTTTGAGTAGGCACCTGCCGGTCCAAGGTATTCATAGCCACCGAAAGCAAGCACGGGGAGGAATATTGGTTTGAAGAATATCAGGCCAAGGCCGAAGGCCGGTCCCTGGCCAAAACTCCGAGCTATCAGAATTCCCAAATAGATCGCCAGGACGAAGTTTACAAAAGGGATCAGAAATAACAAGATCCACCAGCCTGGCTTACCCACGATCCTCAATAGGATGACCGCATTATATATGGGAATCAAAGCTTCCCAGCCTGATCTCCCCGCTTTTTCGAAGATCCGCCAAAGACTGGCAATAATGAGGAAAGCCATGCCAAAGCCACAAATAAGCGCAATAAGACCGAGAAGAATCATCATGATCAAAGTTTTAATGTTTATCCTAATCTAATCCTAAAGGGAGATCTGCGCAATAATTGTCGACGAATAGGGCTTTTTATCGAACAATTGCCAATTTTGCGAAACGATGGTCACAAAAGTATCGTTCCTAAACACATGAGTTCAATGCAAACTGCCGAGCGGGTAAGTCATACCGACCTTTCAGATAATTATATATTCCAACGATCCCTGTTGGCCTATGTGGAAGCTGCCAAAATGGTTCATGGAGATGTTTTAGAGCTGGGAACTGGATCCGGATATGGGATCGAACATATCGCACCCAATGCTGACAGATTTGTCACGGTGGATAAGTTTCCAAGCTCCATAGACTTTTCTTTATACCCCAATGTGGAATTTCACCAACTGACCCTACCCTCCCTCGACGCCTTCGAAGACAACAGTTTCGATTTCGTGATCAGTTTTCAGGTCATTGAACATATTGAGGATGACGAGGCCTTCGTCAGGGAAGCCGCCCGGGTACTAAAACCTGGAGGCACTTTTATTGTCACCACCCCGAACAAGGAGATGAGCATCACGCGTAATCCCTGGCATATTCGTGAATACACCATTCAGGAACTTAAGGATCTCTTTGGGAAATATTTTGAAACCGTGAACGCCAAAGGGGTCTTTGGCAACGAAAAGATCATGGCCTATTATGAAAATAATAAAGCCAGTGTCGAGCGGATCACTCGGTTTGATGTCTTCGATCTACAACATAAACTGCCTAGGCAGATATTGCAAATACCCTATGACATCCTAAACAGGATGAACCGTAAAAAACTACTCAAGGCTGACAACAGCCTTGTCCAGTCTATCAAAATGGAGGATTATTCCATCCGCGAAGCTGAGGATGGATGTTTTGACCTTTTCTACTACGTCATGTAGATGTAGAAATACAATGCCGCAAATATTAAAATTGCGAAAATCAAACCCATAAGCATGTAGCGCCCTTCAGGATCAGCTTTTACGCGATCTTTCTTCTGAACTGTGGATTTTTCTTGTGCTTTTGCCCTTTCCATAATAAGTGATTTTTGAATCAGTAATCTAGTGTAAGACTTAAAGTCGGTTTATCGAGTTGTCTCCTATAGGGCGTTTTCTTTTTTTATAACGCTCAAAAGGAGTCAATTGATTCGATTATTCAGTTTTTAAGTTGTGACCGAAACTCCGATATCGTCTTTATCAGCACTCTGTTTCTTGCTGGAAGATAATGAGTTAGCTTCAAAATTTCCAGTTTGCAAGACCATTTAATCCATAAAAGTAATGGTAAAAATGGTCATACGCACTATATCACAACACAAATACAGGAAATAGAAGGATAGAAAGGATAGATAGCTTTAGAAACTGCAAATTACGGTCAGAGTCCTGGTCTGTCAATAGCCCGAACAGGGTAGTTCTTCCACATATTTATTGATGCCTATTCCTGATCGTCATTAATCAGTTTGAATTCAATAGCCTTTCTTACAATACCGGCTAAATTTTTGGCTCCCAATTTTTGCATGATGTTTTTCCTGTGAGTGTCAACAGTATTTACACTAATGAATAATTGCTCGGCAATTTGAGAGGTGGTGTTTTCATAAACCATCAACTTCAAGATTTCCTTTTCCCTCCTTGAAAGAGCAAAGTCAGGCTGCTCCTCGCTTTCTTTCTTAGGTTCCGGCTTTATCAAGATCTCTGCTATCTCCTCTGAATAGTGTTTCTTCCCGGAGTATACCCGGTTTACTGCCATTTCCAATTCTTGGAAATCTACATTTTTTAAAAGGTATCCACTGGCCCCTGCCTCCAGCATAGCTTTGATCATCGATCGTTCGCTCAACATGGTCAGGGCAATAATTTTGACATCGGGAAATTGATCGTGGATCAACTCACAAGTTTTTATCCCATCCATGTCAGGTATCCCAATATCAAGGAGAACCACATCAAAGGGTTCCTTATGAATAATTCCCAAGGCTTCCTGACCTGAGTTTACCCCATGCTGGCAACTAATGTTTTCAGCATCACCCAATAAGGAAATGATCCCATCAATTACCAGCTGGTGGTCATCTACTACTAAAACTTTGATCATCAAATCAGGGTCTGGTTCATTTCAAGATAGAAAAATCACGGTATTCCGTGAGTGGCAAATCATTTCTTTCCGTGAAGCTACTCGCCTTTTGATTCCAGATTTTTATAAAAAAAAGATGCGATTCCAAAAAACACTTCTGTTTGCATTCCTGGCACTCTTCATAAACTCTTTCCAAATCTCTGGACAGGTAGGTATTTCTGAAAACAATGCCACCCCAGATAACAGCGCCATGCTGGACATTCATTCTACGGACAAAGGGTTGTTGATACCAAGGATGGATAGTACCCAGCGTCAACTGATCGCCTCACCAGCTGAAGGATTATTGGTCTACGACACGGACCTGAATAGCTTTATGTATCACAGTGGAGCTGAATGGATCAATATTCGGTCGGCGATCAGGCTAGAAGACTCGGACGGCGATACGAAAGCGGAAGTTGACAAAACATTTGGGGATAACCGGATCATTTTTTCTACAGCAGGGCAAGAG
>JABDJM010000302.1 GCA_013002475.1 Saprospiraceae bacterium
AATACAGGGGGTGTAGATCGGAAATTAAACGTGGCTATTACCAGGGCGAGAGAACAATTGATCATTGTAGGGAATCGGGATATCCTTGACACCATCCCGATTTACAGGGATCTGATTTCCTGGGTAGGAAGGGAAACTATGGCAAGCCAATGAGCTTATGCGTCTGTAGGGAAAGTTTCCATTTGGGGAATTTGAGGCAAAAGGCCACACAGGCAGCAGTATTTTGATCCTTTGCTTCATTATCCATTGGTTGAAGGAAGAAATGTGTGAACTCGCCTTTCTCAAAATGTATAGGATCTATGCCATCCTGGGGAAATACTATTTTGATCTCATCCGCTTTCCATACAACCACTTCGGTACCTGCTTTTGGAGAAACACAGGCCCAATCTAATTTTTCGGGAAGTGCAATGGTGCCATTTGTCTCTACGGCAACCTCGAAGCCAGTTTCATGCATGGCTGATACCAAATTGTCATCCAATTGAAGCAAAGGTTCTCCGCCAGTGAATACGACATACTTTTTGTCATCAGCTCCTTCCCATAAACTGTTGATCTTAGCAGCAAGAGCTTTAGCATCCTCGTACTTTCCTCCTTGCACTCCATCAGTTCCCCAGAAGTTTGTATCACAAAATTTGCAAATTGCTGATGCCCTGTCCTCCTCACGGCCACTCCAGAGGTTACATCCTGTAAATCGGCAAAACACCGCAGGCCTTCCGGTCTGTGCTCCCTCACCCTGAAGGGTATAATAGATCTCCTTTACTTTATATCCTACCATCTATTCTTCGATAATTGCACTTACCTCAATCTCAACTAAAAATTTAGGATCCACAAAACCACTCACCTCCACCAAGGTACTTGCAGGACGTATTTTAGAAAAGAACTCTGCGTGGGCGCGAGTGACCTCCTCAAAGTCCTGAATATTTGTTAAATACATTCTTGTGCGAACGACATTCTGCATAGTTGCTCCAGCGAGCATCAGTGCTTTTTCGATCTTTGAAAAAATAAACCTGGCCTGATCGTAAGCACTACCCTCACCTATTATCGTTCCTCCTTCTGCCGAAACAGTTCCAGAGACTTCAACAAAGGGCCCGACTCTAACTGCCCGGCTGTACCCAACTTTCTCTTCCCAGGGAGTCCCTGAACTAACAAGCTTCTTTTCCATAGTTTATTTTTTTTGTCCCCATTCTAACCAGTAACTAAAAATCAATTCCTTCTTTATCAATTTTCCTGAGCCTAGATTAACTCCTTCCTTTTCCAAAAAATTCCGGTACTCGGACCGATTGTATTGATGTGGGTGAAGTATATCTCCCGGAACAGCCTGGAACAACTTTTTCAGAAGACCCATGTTATGGGCATCCGTAGAAACGACTAACCATCCATTTGGCTTTAATGCCTTAACCAACTTTCGGCAGGAAAGTTCCAGGCTGTCAACATGGTTGATCGCATTGATACAAAAGACATAGTCGAACTTTTCCTCAAAATCCATTTTCTCAATCGCCACATTTTCAAACTGGGTCCATGGGAAGGCCTCAGGAGAAAAATGTTCGAGTTTCTTAGAATATTGATCCAAAAGCGGATCGCAAGCCGTAACCTCCTGCTTATTTAGAACTGTGAAGATCCCTGCTGGCCCACAGCCGGCATCCAGAACTGTTGCTCCAGCCTTGATGGGAAAGGGAAGGAAATTCAAAAACTTCTCCCAATAATCCCTTTTCCAGGCTTGATATTCAGGAACACTTTTCGAGGAAAGGTAATTTTCCCACCACTTGAGTTCAGCCTTTTGAGCAATTTTCCAACGAAAAGACACAAAGAATTTTCGGCGAATTTAATAGTTAGGGCCATATTCGCCTTATAAAAGCGATAAATGATTTTTGCAGTCGGACAACGGGTAAGGCTAAAATACACAGGAGAAATTGGGGTTATAGAGCAACTGGCTGAAGGCATAGCTCAAATCCGTCTGTCAGACGGTGACCTGATCCCTACTCCGCTGGAAAACCTGAGTGACCCTGAAGCCGTTACCACAACACAGAAGCTTCCGGTAAAAGGAACCTATCAGGGGCCTATTCCTATCTCTGCTGATCTTGACCATCCAACCGCTGTATATCTTCTTTTTGACCTCGTAAACAAAGGTGGACCCTTTGAATATGGCCTCCTCAACCTTACTGGAGGGAGTGCCCTGATAAGCTGTCAACTTCAGTTCAAGTCTAAGGTGGTCCGCAAAAAGAACGAGAAGATAGGTCCAATGCAATATGTTGCCCTCGGCAACCTCAGCTTTTCAGAACTAGGGCACCAACCTGGTTTTCATTTGCAAGCCTGGCCTGTGGAATCACAGGGTTCCGGAAAATCATTGGAGAAAAAGGTAAAAATTAAGGTGTCCCAATTTTTTGCTCAGGCGGTCCCAATTGAGGATTTGGGCGAAGGTCCCTTCAGGTTGTACCAATTGCTAAAGGATTTTTCACAAGAAGAGAAGCCAGCTTTAAAGGGTCTAAAAAAGTATACCCAGGAAAACATTAAATGGGATCATATCGAAAGGGTCATGGAGAAAAATGTAATCGCCGAAAAAGCAGTTTTTCCAATTGAGCTAGATCTCCACATTGAAAAACTGACGACATTTCATGATAAGCTAAGCAACCTGGAGATCTTAAAAATCCAGATCAGACATTTTGAGAAATATCTTTCGGATGCCATTAAACTTGGAGTGGATCATGTTTACATTATTCATGGATTAGGAAAAGGAAGGTTGAGGGAAGAAATCCATACAAGGCTCAACAGGTATCCCCAAGTCAGGGAGTTCAAAAACGAATACCATCCTTTATATGGTTGGGGTGCTACGGAGATTAAGTTTTAGATCTCTCCGTTTTCATTTAGTTTTTCGGCAAACTCAAAAAGGCTATCCACTTTCATGTCATAGGGAGCATCTGCGAGTTCTGGTTCCTCTTCTTCTTTCCCTGCAACAAGGACTGTATACATTTGTAGGCTTTTTCCGAACTGGATATCGCCTAGAGAATCACCGACCACAATCGATTTTTGGAAGTCTATTTCAGGAAATGATGCCTGCGCTTGCATTGCCATTCCGGTGGCTGGCTTTCTACAAGGACTGCCGGAATCCGGAAGATCCGGACAATGAAAGTAGTAATCGATCCTGGCACCCAAAATTCGAAGCTTTGCACTCAATTTCTTATGAACCTCTTGAAGGTCCTCCTCGGTCATCAGACCCTTTCCAATTCCTGCCTGATTGGTAACTACCACTACTCTACCGAATATTAGATTGAAAGAGGCAATGGCTTGCTCGACGCCATTTTGCAAATGAAACTCATCAGGGGATTTGACATAATGACCTGGAATACGGCGGTTGATCACACCATCCCGATCAAGAAAAAGGGTCCAGCTGCGATCAGGTTTAGGAACCATTAGCAGGGAAGAGGGTTGATTCAATGATCTGGCAAATGATATGTCCAAGGGTTATATGCGCTTCCTGGATCCGGGCAGTATTATGGCTTGGGACCAGCAAACAATAATCACAAAGACTTTTAAGCTTTCCGCCATTCATCCCAGTGAAACCTACTACGATCATTCCTTTTTTTCTAGCCTCGGTGGCGGCCCTCAAAATGTTTTCACTATTGCCGGAAGTGCTTAAGGCCACCAAAATATCTCCGGGAGCTCCTTTCGCCTGTACTTGCCGAGAATACACTTCAGCAAAACTAAAATCGTTTCCAATGGCCGTAAGAGCTGAGCTGTTTACATGCAGTGCCTCCGCAAACAATGCAGGGCGATCGATCATGAACCTACCGCTTAATTCCGCAGCAAGATGTTGCGCATCTGAAGCGCTGCCTCCATTTCCACAAAACAGGACTTTCTGATTGGCTTTGAATGCAATGATCAGCGTTTCAGAAATTTTTCCCACCAGATCTATCAGATTTGGATCCCGGGAAATCTTCTCTTTAACTGAAATGCTTTCCGAAAGTATAGAACGGATGATTGAATTCATCTTTAGGATAAAATCTTTCTTGAGATTGGAAAGGTACTACTTTTTAAGAATTGGAAAGACTGGATTCCCGAAGTGGCTCTTCTTGTAATCCGAGTTCCTCTGCGATCAAATAATGATTTCGATTTTCTGAACTACGAACCATTAATTCTGCCAGAAAGCCTCCTACAAACAACTGAGTCCCTACGATCAGTGTTAAAATACCAAAGTAAAAAAGAGGACGGTCAGCAATACCATAGCTTTGATAGATCAGCTTCATAATACTTAGATAGACGAGGATGCCGAATCCGATGAGAAAGAATACTACTCCAAAGG
>JABDJM010000544.1 GCA_013002475.1 Saprospiraceae bacterium
TATTCAATATCCATTTTCATTTTCTCCAAATCGACAATCAGTTCTGCGGATTCGTTGAGGTTTTCCCATTTGATATGAAGAATATTATCTGGAGTATCCAGTAAATTAAAATCCCCATTAAAGGCTGAATGAGAGTTTCTTAACCGCATCAATTTTTGCAATCCTTGTACAACAGGACGGTCTAATGAGATCTCGATCTCATCTATAGAATAGTAGCGCCGGTTAATGTCTCTTCCGACATTGGTACGGCTTAATAACTCCATATCGTTTTCTCCGGCAAATAATCCTACATAATAAATCTGTGGAATACCGGGCACAAAAAACTGTATGGCCCTTGAAATCAGGTAAGCATTATCGTTCCTGCCTAAGGCATCATAATACGTACAGTTCACCTGATACAAGTCTAAATTCGATGCAGCAGCGCCTGTAGCCTTCCGGCTGTTACCCTTACTGTTAGTATGTATTTGGTTCACGATCTCATCCAGGATATCATCTTCAATAAGTCCCTCCTTCCCCTCTTCGGAGGCTACATCCACGATCCCTATGCCATCATGAGTATCCAAAACTGTAATAGCATTTCGAGGGCTAACCGCCAACCACTTTTTCAAACTTTTTGCATTCTTATTAAACAGAGTATCTAAGACCAAAACAGGTAAGGCAAAATCATAGACATAATCTACTCGCTTGGCTATTTCAATTTGTGTTCTGAAGTAGGAATGAATTTCCACCAGCACTTCTATTCCTTTCCCCTTTGCCTTTTCGGATAGTTCACTAATGAATTCAAAAGTTTCATTGATCATAAAGCAAGAAGTGCCTCGTTTTTTTATGGCATATCCTGCGGCATCAAGGCGGATCATTTTAACGCCTCCTTTTTGAAATGTATCCAGAATTCTTTCCAAATATTGACTGCCCTTTTCACTCTTTACATCAATGTCGATCTGATTGCTAGTAAATGTTGTCCAGATGAGTTTGCTTGTACCATCAGCAAGACTAAACCTGGTAAAAGGAAGGCTGGGACGGGGACGGTAGATAGCTAGAATATCGGCCTCAGATGCTCCATTTTGAAAAACTGAATCAAAGCTTAAGAACATAGGAGCATACTCGGAGGCCTTTCCCTTTTTCAGGTAATCCTGGAATACAACTGATTTGGCGGATACATGATTTACAATCAGATCAGCCATTATTTCTACCTCAACGCTCAATGCCTTTAAGTCATCCCAATTTCCAAGCCTGGGATCGACTTGCTCATGATCGATGGGATCAAAACCAGCATCCTCACCATCGATCGGAAAATAAAATGGCAGGATATGTACTCCTCCAAAAAGCCCCTGCAATTGGTTCTGAAACAAATCCTTTAACTCATCTAAATTTTCACAACCAATTCGGTCTACATATAGAATTAATTGGACCTGATTTTTCATCTGTTCTTGATTAAATCCTGAATTCCATCCAATTAAAGGACTTTATTCAGAATTCCCTGACTAAAACCGGTCAAAATATTTGAAATCTTGCAAATGAAAGGTCCCTCATTGAAAGGGCACCATAGAAATACTAATAAGGAATTTGATCGAAAGAGAGATTCTAATTGCAGCCACGTAGTTCGGAGACTGCTCCATTAAGCTCATCCATAGCAGCATTTAACTTCATTACAGAAGTTTGGAGATTTTGAACAGAAAGCTGCAATTGAGTGCCCAACATATTCAGGTCTTCAGTTTCTAAACCCGTGTCGAGAGTTTGGATCGCATCATCATATTTAGCGATCGTACCGTCAAAATTCATTTTGGCTCCATTTATCTCTTCCAGCCCACTATCGCACTCCTTCCCTTCCATAGTGGATTTCAGATTGTCCAACGTTCTGACCGCATTTTCACAATAGGATTTTGCGGCAATCGTATACTTCTTTGAGCTTTCAAAATAATAGTGAACGTCAAAGATGTTGGAAGATTTTTTGTAACCCTTGATCAACATTTCATACGCAGCGGTAGCATTATTATAGGCATTCTGGTAAAGGCTAAAAGCTTCATTCAGATCTACCCGATACTCCTTTGCCTGACCGAACAATCCCGATGAGAAAAAGAATACAAGTGAAAAAATGATTATTCGATGCATGAGTATGGTTTGCTGGGGACAAAATGCTAAATACAATTTTTATACCCATTTTCCGAGGGTGGCACATTGCCATTCATATTTTATATTTACCCTATGTATAAACTCGAACATATTGGGATTGCAGTAAAGGATCTGCAGAAAAGCAATCAGCTCTTTGAACTTCTCCTGGGGATTGGTCATTTTAAGACCGAAACCGTTGGTTCTGAAGGGGTTACAACCTCCTTTTTTCAAACTGGAGAGTCAAAAATTGAACTACTTGAAAGCCATATGGAAGGCTCGGCAATAGGACGATTTATTGAGAAGCGCGGGGAAGGAATCCATCACATTGCTTTTGAGGTGCCCAACATCCGAAAGGAGATGCATCGCCTTCGTGAGGAGGGCTTCCAGCTATTATCGAACCACCCTTTTCGGGGAGCCGACAATAAGTGGGTATGTTTTATCCATCCAAAATCTGCCAACGGGGTGTTGGTGGAGCTTTGTCAGAGTATTCCCGAGGAAGAGGAATAATGGACTGGATAACACTCATGATAGCCTTGTTTGGAGGGCTTGTGGCCGGGGGGATCAATACCCTGGCAGGGAATGGATCAGCCATTACCCTTTTGATCCTTACAGAACTGCTTGGGTTATCCCCAAACATGGCTAACGGATCAAATCGCCTGGGAGTATTTGCCGGGAGTGCAAGTGCCACCCTTTTGTTTGCCCGATCTGGTAAACTCAATTTCAAAAGAAGCCAAAACATCCTCTGGCCTACTCTTGTAGGATCGGTTGTTGGTTTTTGGGCAGCCACTCAGGTGAGCAACGAGCAGTTCTACTGGATATTCAAGATCATGTTGGTCGTCATGTTGGTGGTTATTCTGGTCAACCCAAGAAGATGGCTAATCACGACGCAAAAGGATTTTAAGCTTTCCCCCTGGATAGTGTGGCCGCTTTTTTTGGCCATTGGTTTTTATGGAGGCTTTATCCAAATGGGTATGGGCATTTTCTTTTTAGCAGGGATGGTTCTTGCCGCACGGTATAGCATTATCGATGCTAATGGAGTGAAAGTTTGGTTGGTCGCTTTTTACACACTTTTCGGGATAGCCATTTTTCACTGGCAGGGTTTAATAGATTGGAAAGCCGGTGGCCTCCTTGCTATAGGTCAGGCCGTTGGCGGATTTCTCGCCGCCCGTTTCGCAACCAAACATCCCAAAGCCAACCTTTGGGCTTACCGCCTTCTGGTGCTGATCATTGTCCTTGCAATTCTCCGTCTGTTCGGTCTCTTCTCCTGGTTAACTGCCGGATAACAATTTCTTACCTTCAGGAATAAAATTTTATACTGCTTTTTATGAGCCAAGCCTATCTGATACGAGAAAAAAGAAGTGAAGCTTTTGCGGAAATAGTCACCAATCTAAACCCGGATCAACGAACCGCTGTCGAACAGATTGATGGACCCATGTTGGTCGTTGCCGGTCCGGGTACAGGAAAGACCCATATGCTGGCCGCAAGGATCGGATCCATTCTAAAGAATGCAGGTGTAGGGGCCAATAATGTTCTTTGTCTGACATTCACTAACGCAGGAGTGAGTGCTATGCGAAACAGACTTTTGCAATTTATCGGCCCGGAAGCGCATAAGATCCACATCAATACATTTCATTCCTTTTGTGATGGCGTAATCAGGGACCATCCAGAAAAATTTGGTCATCAGGATCTGGAACCTACTGGGGACCTGGAGCAATTGCGCCTCATTGAATCCATACTTAAGGAGTTACCCTATGAAAATATCCTGGTAAAAGGGTATCAGGATCCTACATTCTACACCCCCGGCCTAAGGGATCTTTTTTCAAAGATAAAGCAAGAGGGTTGGACACTCCAGGAAATGGAGGAGGCAATTTCTAAATGGGAAAAACAAATCCCTTTTGAAGAAGAATATCTCTATAAGAGGGATACAAAAAATGCAAAAAAGGGGGATTTGAAATATGAGGGTAAAAAGGAACTTGACCGTATGGCCAAGTTGAGGGCAGGCATCAATTGCTATCCTGTCTACTTGGAAAAAATGAAAAAGGCGAAACGATATGAGTATGCGGACATGATCAACTGGGTGGTTAAGGGTTTTAGAACGGATGACCAATTGCTCGGTCTGTACCAGGAACAATTTCAATACATCCTGGTGGATGAGTACCAGGACACCAATGGTAGTCAGCACGACCTACTCACCGAATTAACAAGCTTTTGGGAGGCCCCAAACCTCTTTGTAGTTGGCGATGACGATCAATCGATCTACGAATTCCAGGGCGCCAGACTAGAAAACATCAAGGACTTTTACCAAGACCATGAAAAGGTCATGGACATGGTAGTCCTTAAGGACAACTATCGTAGTTCAAAAAGAATCCTTGATGCAGCAAAATCATTTATCGAAAAGAATCAGCAGAGACTAATCAACATTCTCCCTGGCATAACAAAAGACCTTAACCCCGCACTGGAGGATCGTCGGGACTACCCACAGGATCCAAAGGTATTCACCTACGATAATCCTATCCAGGAAATCGCAGATGTGGTTAATCAAATTGAAAAGCTTAGGGACCAGGGTGTTTCTCTCCAGGAAATCGCAGTCATCTATCCCAAGAATAAACATGCAGAAGACATTCAGGAGTTACTCCTAAAACGCGAGATCCCTTTCCAGGTAAGCAGGCCTTTGAATATTTTGGACCAGCCCATTGTTCAGCAAATAGAAAAGCTCCTTTTCTACCTGGACACTGAGTTGCCCAACCCCGCTAGCGGAGATTACGAACTATTTTGGATCATGCACTTTCCTTGCTGGGAACTTGGCAGGAAGGACCTTGCGAAAATGGCGGTTTACAGATCTTCATTTCCAAGAGAAGAAAGACCTAGCATCTTTAGCCTTTTCAACAAAACAGAGGAGGAACTGACGGAGATAGGAATCCAGGACCCTGAATCTCTTTTGCAATTCTACTCTGTACTGGAAGATCTGATAAAATCGGTGGTACAGCTACCCCTAATGAGTTTAATTGAAAAGGTTTTGGAGGAGTCGGGCCTTCTTCGTAACGCTCTCAAGGATGCTGGTGGGTTCCGCACCTTACAGGTGATTCAGACCTTCAAATCTTTTGTGCAGCAGGAGGTTCGCCGGGACCCGACAATGAATATTGACAAACTGCTAACCCTATTGGACGACCACCGCAAAAACAATCTATCCATTGCCTTGCAGCAATATGCAGAGGGAGGTGATAAAGTGTTTCTAACGACCGCCCACAGCGCAAAAGGGTTGGAGTTCGATCATGTATTTA
>JABDJM010000312.1 GCA_013002475.1 Saprospiraceae bacterium
CAGGCGCTATGCAGCCAAAGTATATCCCTATGCCGCTGAAGGCATACGCATTTTTCGGGAGTTGGAATATGTGACAAAAGAGATGAAGCCTGGAAAGCGCAAGCGTCATGTCCGGCGACTGAACCGAGAATACAAAAAGGAATTTAAGGGAGAACTAAAAAACCTAACCAAGACCCAGGGCAAGATTCTCATTGAAATGGTCGAACAGGAATTACAGATCCCTTTTTACTCTCTTCTTAAAAATTTGCGCGGGACAGTAACCGCCTCTTATTGGCACGAACTCGGAAAGATCAATGGTTACGACCTGAAAGATCAATATACCCCTGGCGATGATGCCATCCTGGATCTTGTGCTTGAAGACTTTGATCTATCCTATGAAGTAGACCTTCGCAGGATCGAAGAGCTGGAAAGAAAAGAAGAAGCCAAGGAGAAGAAAAAGAAGGGTTAAATTTGGGTCTCATTCTTTGCCCATATGTCAGATTACACCAATCCAGCCCTGATCGTTGAAACATCTAATACTGAAGCTGGCAGGATCCGCTGGACCAGCCCTTCGAATATTGCCTTAATTAAGTACTGGGGAAAACATGGCAAGCAGTTGCCGCAAAATCCCTCCATCTCCTTTACCCTGGACAGGGCTCTAACCGATACAACCTTGAGTTGGGAGCCAAAGTCCGGAGTAGATAAAGGATTTGAGCTCGAGTTCCTTTTTGACGGGGAAGAGAAGCTAGAATTCAAAGAAAAGGTGCAAGGCTTCCTGGAAAGCCTAAACGAGGTATTTCCCTTTTTGCGGCAACTTCATTTAAAAATTGATACCCGAAATTCCTTTCCGCATTCTGCTGGCATCGCTTCCAGCGCCTCAGCCATGAGTGCTCTTTCACTTTGCTTATGTTCCCTGGAGCATGAACTCTTTGGGACCCTGGAATCGGACGAAGCATTTCAACAAAAAGCAAGTTACATTTCCAGGCTTGGTTCTGGATCTGCTTGTCGCTCCATTTACGGTGGCGCTGCTGTCTGGGGCAAAACAAGTTCCGTGGAAGGAAGCAGCGATGAATTTGCCGTTGAAGTAACACCCATGGTGGAAGAGACTTTTCGGAATTTCTTTGATAGCATTCTGATCGTTAGCAAGTCCGAAAAGTCGGTGAGTAGTCGCGCAGGACATGCTCTTATGGATGGCAATCCATTTTCCCAGGCCAGATATCAACAAGCTCGTCAGCGATTAGACCTTCTGATTGGCTTTATGGAAAAGGGAGATCTGGAAGGCTTCGGCCGTATTGTGGAGAATGAAGCTCTGACCTTACACGCCTTAATGATGGCCTCCAACCCTTCCTATCTATTAATGGAACCAAACACCCTTGCAATTATCCAAAAAGTAAGGGCGTTTAGAAAAGAGACCAACACTCCTGTTTATTTTACCCTGGATGCAGGGCCAAATATTCATCTCTTGTACCCAGCCTCCGTCAGAAACAATGTTGTGCCTTTCATCATTGAGGAGTTGGTGCCACTTTGCCAGGATGAGATGTGGATAGATGACAGGGTTGGTGTTGGCCCGGTAGAGCAGGATCTTGATGAAGATTAATTTTTTAACCTGGCCTTGATTACCTTATGACAAGATATTTTCAGATTTTCCTTTTCCTCTTATCCTCTATGACTTTGGGCTGTGGTTCGAAGGCACAGGTTCCGGAAATCAGACCCATGGTAGAAAGCGAAGCATTTGACCAGCGGCTCCAGGAACTATTGGACTTTTCTGTTCCGGTAATTGGTGTGCAGAAACTTGCGGAGGCAAAGCCCGGCGAATACCTGATCCTTGACACCCGTGAACAGGAAGAGTATGATGTTTCACATATTCCAAATGCAGTCTTCCTTGGCTACAAAAAACCAGACTGGAATAAACTTCAGCATGTGTCCAAAGAGCAACCCATAATAACGTATTGCTCGGTGGGCTACCGATCAGAAAAGTTGGGTGAAGACCTTCGCAAAAGAGGCTTTACCCAGGTATTCAACTTGTATGGAAGTATTTTCGAATGGGCTAATCAGGGACATGTTTTAGAAGGCACAGGCGGTCAACCAACCCAGGAGGTCCATACCTATAATAAACGTTGGTCTAAATGGGTTCAGGAAGGGAATGGCCTAAAAAAAGTGCACTAATTTTTTCCGGCGATAAACTTTGGAACCTCTTCTTTCAGTCTTTGCATTAGAACCCGGATATCCAATTCTGAAAAAAGCACTTTTTCCAAAAAGAGAAAGTCGAGCATGCTCTTATCTGGGTCCACTTCCTTAAACAGGTCGTAAATAAACATTAGGGGATCGTTGAACTTGGCAACCTGTGAAACTTTGAATGACTTGTTCAAATAATCATACTCCAACACCAGCCACTTATTTGGATTATCCTCTTGAGATGCCAGCTTTAAAAACAAAGGCGCACGGAAGTAGTCCATCTCATCAAAGCCAAAAAGCTTTTTATCATAAAGTTGATACACGAACTTTCTGAAAGGAATGCCCTCCTTGTTCAATTCCAACTCAGCATTCCACAACTTGGCGATCAGCAATTCTGCTGGCAAATCCTTAGAGTCCAAACTATCCATTGACTCCCAGGTTTTACTGCGAAGTTGGTAGTATTCCACTTCCCCCACCCTTAGTTTATAGTCAAACCTTTCATAACCTGGAACTACGTATCCCGGATAGTAATACTGCAAATTTTTACCCAGGCCGTATTGGATCTCCAGGAGCATGGTAAAGAACCCAAGACTATATTTCTCATAATCGGGATTAAACAGACCCATGATACTGGCCATGGAATCGGAGCCAAGATCAAAGAAACTGGCTCCGACTAATTCGCCACCATCATAAATACTGGTTTCCCAAGTGTTGTAAATATTGGCTCTTTCGGTATTCCCAAAAAGTGATTCGGTAAGGCTTGGGGCGATATAGCCCTCAAAACGTGTTTTATGCTTTTGATAGAGTTCCTCCTTCTCGGCATCGAATTGGGCCGGACGGGTCACCACATTGAATCGCTCTGAGTTTTTCTTTAAAAGCTTTCGTAAGGATTTTCTGAAACTGTAGTCTTCCAATGGGAGCCTGGTCCAAACAGCTGAGTAAAGCTCATTTTCAAAACATAGAAAGTGACAGGTGAAGATCATCATACCCATCCGAAACCACCCTCGGGCGAGGTACTCGTCAAGCTTTTCTGGAGCCAACATTTCCGGATAATGGATCTCAGTAATCATTAGAAACAGGGTACTCTCCAAAAATAAACATTTTCAGAAAGCCTTGCTGAAAACAAAAAGGCCCTGCTCAAATGAACAGGGCCTTTTTTATAATATCGTCTTTATGCCGGCTTAGATGCCCAGCTTCGATTTTACCTCAGTAGTGATATTTACTGTTTCCTCGGCATATAGAAGTACTTGAGAATCAAAGATCATTGAATATCCCTGATCTGCGGCCACATCCTTTATAGCCGTATTGATCTTTTCATAGATCGGCCCCAATAATTCATTTCGCTTCTCAACAATCTTGTTCTGCATTTCCTGCTCAAACTTCATGATCTCTCCTTGAGTAGTCTGCAGCTCTTTGAGAAGTGTTTCTTCCTGCACTGGAGATAAGGTTCCTTTCTCCTTTTCGCGAATAGCATTCTCTTCTTTTTGCTTATAGGTGACCAACATCTGCTCCCCTTTCTTTTGCAGCTGACTGCCAAGGGCTTCCAGATTGGCTTCCATTTGTTTGACATCAGGCATTTCCGCAAGGATCTGCTGAGAGTTCACATAGCCATATTTTTGAGCTATCGCATCGCCTGCCTGGAAGAAAATAACTGCCAAAGCGAGCAGGCTGATTCTAAATAGTTTTTTCATGTTTTACTTTTTTCGAATTTTCTGATCTGATCAAAAGGACCGCAAAAATACGGTTTATCTCAGTTTTGCAATAATGTCGTCTGTTTTGTCGTAGCGGTCATTGGAAAAAATGATCCCTGCGTTTCCTGCTCTGTCCAGGATAAAGTCGAAGCCACGGTCGTTGGCATAGTCCTCAATAGCGCCGTAAACACGCTCCTGTATGGGTTGTACAAGGGACTGCCTTCGCTGGAATAGCTCCCCATCTGGCCCGAATTTCTTCTTTTGCTTGTCCCGCAATCTTTTCTCTGATTCTACGATCTCATCTTCTTTTTGACGGCGGGTCTCATCGCTCATAAGGACCTGCTCCGCCTGATAGCGGGAGTAAAGGCCTTTGATCTT
This sequence comes from Saprospiraceae bacterium, assembly GCA_013002475.1. GTDB lineage: Bacteria > Bacteroidota > Bacteroidia > Chitinophagales > Saprospiraceae > JABDJM01. The sequence continues at coordinate 4,224 of JABDJM010000312.1, forward strand.
GTCCTGATCCACCTCGATCTCCCGTCGCCATTTAGCAGCCAGGTCGTCTAGAGCCTTTTGAGCATCCAGATAATCCTGCTGGGATTCAAGGATTTTGTTGATGTCCACAGTAGCCATTCGCTGAGCGGAAACAGATGTTCCCGCGAAAAGTGCAAGAGCCATCATAAGGAACATATTCTTTAACATATCTATTCTTTTAAGTTTTTCAATTGGGTGCCCAAAATTAGCATTTTATCAAAAGTCACTATCCATAGGACGAGAGGCTTTTGCTCAGGTTACAGCCTCGATTTATTCCAAAGCACCCCTTTCATGACCAAAGCAACGGTTTCCAAGGCCTTTACGCAATTTTGCCACCGTTTTTTAACGCATCCTTAACCCAATTTATTAGCCCCTTAACTAGCTTAATCCACCAAAAAATTCTTTGGACTGCTTCCCCTTGTTTATCATCTTTACAGTCCTAAACATAAATTTAAAGCCACATGCAATTAATGCTGGGTGCAGAGCCGGTTTTGATGAACCATGTCAAAGCTGTCCTTTCAGGAACACTTAGTCTGGGTCTTGATGATAACCGAAGGGTAAAGGTGGAAAAGGCTTTTACC
>JABDJM010000546.1 GCA_013002475.1 Saprospiraceae bacterium
TTGTAATGCCATGGAGGTAGTCAATGGTCTGGTAGAAGGAAATTACTATGTAAAGGTCACCTATTATGATGCCTACTGGAATCCAGTATGTACAGTGGAAGGAACCTACGCCGTGACCGGCTCAGGCGGAGATCCTTGCACAAACTGGGGCGGAGACGCTGATGGTGATGGTGTTTGTGCTGACCAGGATTGTGATGATAACGATCCGAATCTGCCAGCGCCAGCAGGAACCTCTTGCGATGACGGAGATCCAAATACCACGAATGATGTTATCCTGGCGGATGGTTGTACTTGTGAAGGAACAGTTCCGGGATCAGGACCCGATTGCGCCAACATAGGGATCACCACCGGCGATGGAAGTATCACCGTTACTGGTCTGGATGGTGCGCCAATTACCCAGGTACAGGTTTTTGATAAATTCTGGGTGGAGATCTTTAACTGCTCCGGAGATTGTCCCCCGGTCTCAGTTGTAATAGATATGCTGGAGACTAACCCTTACTATGTCAAAGTAACTTACTTTGATGCAACCTGGGCCCCCGTTTGTCATGTAGATGGGATCTATAGTGTAGTTAACTCTGGTGGAAATCAGGCTAGCTATTCCGTCACTAATGAATTCTTCATCCAGAAAAATGGAAGGGCAGTGGATATTGTTTGGGGGACTAACCAGCATCCTACCATTGACCATTTTGTCATTGAGCGATCCTCTAACGGACGTCAATTCGAAATGCTGTTATCAGTTGAAAAAGAATATGATGGCCTTGCCACCCACTTCTATCAGGATCAGGATGCTAAACCGAATGAAGGTTGGAACTACTACCGACTTAAGAAGATCATGATTGATGGTTCAGAGCAATATTCAGAGGTCCGCAAGGTCCAATTCATTGCCGCCTTTGAACAGATCATGGTTTTCCCGAATCCTTCTTTGGATGAAGCCTTCCTCCACATTAAGGCTTTCGAGGGTATGCCAACCACCGTCCATGTATATGATAATTTTGGTCGCCTTATGATCAGTAAGGAATTCGAAGAAGCTCCTGCGACTCCGGTCCGGATGGATGTTTCTTCCCTTATTGGCGGAACCTACCATGTTTCGGTTAAGACACCTACCCGAAAAATGGTAACTGCCAAGCTGGTTGTCGTCCGGGATTAAAAGAAATAACTTTTTGATTTTGTTTTCAAGCCCCGCCTTTTGGTGGGGCTATTTTTTTCTCCCTAAAGGTTTTGGGTATTTTTTGAGTAAAACCAAATTGCCCCTTTCAGCTGGAATATAGGCCCTGCCTGTCTTATTAAAAATTCCAATAATCCTTCCCGGATACTTGTCACAAACTTGCCAAAACTTTGGCTTCGATTTTGCAAAAAGGCTTATGTCTATTGTACTGACAAATACAAACCCCAAATAAAGACTACAAACAAAATCTACAACAACACTAAAAGAAGTTAAGCCATGAACGACCTTCTCCACAGCCAAATAAAAGAAGCCATAAACTCGAGGAAAGTAAGCTGCCCAAAATTGCAAAATCTCCTTAAGAGAGTAAGTGACTCATACGACCAAGAGGAACGAGACCGAAAGCTGATCGATAGAGCGAAGGAACTTAGCTCAAAGGAGCTTAAGGATAATTATGAAAAACTGAAAGAACAGGAATCGCTAAAAAGATCCAATGAAAAATTAGGGCACTTTGTATCGATGGCGAGCCATGACCTAAAGGCTCCCCTAAGAACAATTGGCGCATTTACTCAATTGTTGGAAAAGAAATTACGGGGAAGCCTGGACGAGGATTCAAAAGAGTATATGGATTTCGTGATCGAAGGTGTGGACAGAATGAACACACTGATCGAGGACCTTATCAGGTATTCAAAAATTGAAAAAAAGAAAGGGGATCCAAAAATAATTGACACACATTTAGTGATGGAAAAAGTGTGCAGGAATCTGCACCAATTAATGGAAGAAAACCAGGGTGAACTGATCATTAAAACAGAGTTACCAAACCTGATCGGACAGGAGTTTCAAGTAATTCAGTTGTTTCAAAACCTGATCGGTAATGCCTTTAAATTCCGGGGAGAAAATGCGCCAGTTGTTGAGGTAGACTATGAGGAAACCGATGGCGGGTTTGTATTTTCTATCTCAGATAATGGGATTGGTATTGAAGAATCTCAAGTAGAAAAAGTCTTCGAGGTTTTCCATCGCCTCAATAATTCTACTGATTTTGAGGGATCCGGTTTGGGACTTTCAATCTGCAAGAAAATCGTGGAAAGCCTCGGCGGAGATATTTGGCTCAGTTCTCAAAAAGGGGTTGGTACTACCTTCTTTTTCTCTATTCCAAAGGAAAGTGTTCTTTTCCCTGCCTGCGCGGCTTAATCGTTGAAAAAAGGCCTAAGAATTTCACAAAAGGCTAATATCCCTTTTTGGTTTAAATGGTGATGGTCATAGAACATTTCCGGAGAGCTTATCGCTGAACTAAAGTTTCTATAAACAACTCCCTCTGAATTCTGGTCGGCGCCCCATTGATCCAACCGTTCCTGCCCCGGCCAATCACCAAATAATGTTGGCGTAACGATCACCAGCACCTCAGCACCATGATCCTTCGCGAAAGAAATACTTCGCTCGATCTTCTCAATGCCTGATTGAAAGGATTCTTCTTTCAATCCATTGGGATAGGCCAGGCCAAAGCCAGCGTCCACCTCTTCCTGATCCAAAGCCACCAAAGACTGGTGAACGCGCTTATCAAGTTTCGGCTCTAAGCCCAACCACAATGGTCTCCATTTAGTGCGCAGGTAGTGGAATAGCCGCTTAGCTTTATTGGGTGCCGAATAGCTTAGATAGGACCAGAAAAAATCGAGTCTTAGTGGTTCTTCAAAAAAGGTGTTCGTTGAACTATCCAGATGTTCACCATACAAAAAGGGAGGTGATATAACATACACTACCTTGTCAAAGGTCAGGTTACTATTAATGGCATACTGCAAATAAAAGTGCTGGTCATTTGGACCGCAAATCCCACGACCCTGTCCAAGGTTTATGATCTTTTTTTCAAAAGCACTTTCGACTTTTTCATGGTTGCCTCCCCGAGAAAAGTTCCTTGCATGTGAATTGCCAAGGAACAAAACGTCTGCGTTTTGTTCTTCAATTTCTGGCAGGAGATTGCTTTCACAATTCTCCCACAAAAAACCCCGGTTCTCAACCCATTGGCTAAGAAGAAGTGTTCCCCCCAAAATAGTCAGGGTCGTTACAACTAGGAAGAGGCTTGTATGTATCAGAAACTTTTTCAAAATGCAAAGTAAATGAATTCAACCTCGTTGAGATTTCCAAAAAGGAAGATGATGGTTATCAGGCTAAAATAAATCCCTCTCCTTATCCAGGGATTCCAGGTCTCAATTTCAAGGCCGTGCAGTTTTGTCCTGTTACTCCACTCTACAATAAGCATTAGTGCGATCCATAATAATAGGATGAAATTTAGCGGTTGGTCTAATTGAAAAATGGAGGCATCTATTAGCCCGGAATAGTAGGCCATAGCCTGGGCGATGTTCTCGGATCTAAAAAACACCCAGCAAAGACTCACCAGAAGAAAGGTGGAAATGATCCGCAACCCATCCAAGGCTTTAAAGCCTCCGATCACTTTCAAATACGAGCGGTGCTGATTTCTAATGATCAACGGAATGAACAGTATAGCGTGCATCGCGCCCCAGGCTAAAAAGGTCCAATTGGCTCCGTGCCATAGTCCACTAACCAAAAAGACTAGCAAAATATTTCTAACAATTTTTGCCTCAGACACACGGCTACCTCCTAAGGGGATATACAGGTAATCCCGAAACCA
>JABDJM010000587.1 GCA_013002475.1 Saprospiraceae bacterium
CCCGGTATTCTGATTCATCAGAACTAGGCCTCCTTCTGTACCAAGCCATAAATTAAATTTACTGTCTTCATAAATCACGGTTATATTGCCATCACTAATACTTTCAGGATCTTCTGCATCTGGCAGATACTGAGTAAATGTCTCACTGAAAGGATCAAATTTATTCAATCCAAAATCGGTACCTATCCAAAGTTGTCCCAGATGATCTTTAAATATTGAATTTATGTTATTGTCGCTGATGCTATTCTTATTATTCGGGTCGTGTACGTATCTTTTGAAGGTTTCTGCTTCCAGATCTTCGCGCACAAGGCCATTAGTAGAGGTAGCCTTCCAAAAGACTGAAGGGGATTCTTCTAAAAAAGACCTCACCCCTCCAATGATAGCATCGTCAGGATATGAGGGGATATAGTTATTATTCAGGTCGATTTTATAGAAATTTGATGAAGACTGTGTACTCATCCAAAGGAGCCCGTCATCAGAGGCATAGGCACACTATACGGAATTGCTCCTGGCGAATGATTTCCAATCTTCGTTATTGACAAGAGAATTAAAATCCCTGGTCTCATTTCCGAATTGAGTTATAGAATGCGTGATGGGATCAAACTTGCGAAGACCAGCATTCTCTAAGCCCATCCATATTTTTCCGGCTTTATCTTCCAACAGGAAGGTTATGTGATCAAACACTCCGTCGAGGGGAGGTCGGCTCAGTTTGCTTGGTTGATTGGGATCATGGGTATATCTTGTAAACTCCCCGGTTTCCCGATCCATACTATGCAATCCATCACCGTCCGTTCCTACCCAAAAATTACCATGGCTATCTTCCAGAATCGCCCTTACCTTATTGCTGATAAGGCTACCGGGGTTTTTCGGATCGTGTACATATCGTTGGAAAGAGCCTGATTCCCGGTCAAATCGATTTAACCCGCCTTCTTTGGAATCAGGGTCATAGGCAAATCCTGTGCCGATCCAAAGGACACCTGAACGGTCTTCATACAAGGACCGAACTACATTATGACTAAGGCTGGTGGAATCATTTTCCTTATGCCGGTAATGTAAAAAATTACCAGTTTCGGGATCCAAAAGGTCAAGGCCCTCATCGGTACCCACCCAAATTTTGCCCAAATGGTCTACGAGTATTGCAGATACCATATCATTACTTAGACTGTTTGGATCCTGTGGGTCGTGCCTGTAGTGATTGAATGTATTTGTCCTGGGATCAAAACGATCCAAACCCTGGCCGTAAAAGCCGATCCATATGATACCGGAATCCGTGGAAAAAAGGCATTCCGGATAAGTTCCACCAAGAGAACCGGGGTTTTTAGGATCGTGTTTGTATTGTTTAAAATTGGTGCCGTCATATCGTATTATGGTTCCGTTTGATTGGTCGGATAACCACATGAATCCGAGGTTATCCTGAGTCACAGCATTTATTTTACCCAATGAAACCCCCTTGCCAGGTTGGATTTTTTCAAAAACTACTTTGAGGGACTGGGATAAAACAGATGTCCCGGGGAACATCAGAACAATGGCCAGAACAAAGAAAAACTGTGTTATATTCTCTTTTAATTTCCTCATACTCACAAAAGATTAATTTTTTGCCTTCAAACAGAAAGTCCTAAATCCATTTTTTCATCTGGTTTTACCCATTAACTTCCAAACAAATCAGCATCATAAACATTGGTTGATTATACAGTTAAGGTAACAATAAACTCCGAACCTTTACCTTCTACTGAATTTACTTCAAGAGTTCCTCCATGCCCTTTGGTAACGATATCATAACTCATGCTAAGGCCCAGACCGGTTCCCTGCCCGGTAGGTTTTGTTGTGAAAAAAGGTTGGAAGATCTTTTTCTTGACCGAATCGGGAATACCGTTGCCATTGTCCTGTACAGAAACTATAACTTTACCACTTTCTTTTCTTGTAGATACCGTTACCTTTGGCTCATACTTGGCCTCCGAAGCTTCCAACTTCGCCGAGGCTTCTTTGGATAAATTGATGGAGGTGGACTTCTCATTGACTGCATAGAACGCATTGGTAATTAAATTCAAAATCACTCTTCCTATGTCTTGTGGAATAACATTTACTTTATCAATGCCTTTTTCAAAGGCAGTTTCAAACTTCGCATTAAAGCTCTTGTCTCTGGCACGTAAACCATGATAAGCCAGGCGCAAATATTCATCGGCCAATGCATTGATGTCTGTAGGTTCTTTTACTCCGCTGCTGCTGCGGCTATGCTGCAGCATCCCTTTTACAATATCATCAGCACGTTTGCCATGATGATTAATTTTTTCCAGATTTTGTTTGATGTCACCAGCGATTGCTTTAGCTTCTTCCAGATCCCCTTTCTGCAATTCTTCGTTCATCTCATCGATTAGTTCATTGCTGACTTCTGAGAAATTATTCACGAAGTTCAAAGGGTTTTGGATTTCATGGGCAATACCGGCAGTGAGTTCGCCCAATGAAGCCATTTTTTCCGATTGGATAAGTTGACTTTGGGTGGCTTTGAGATTGGTATGCGCTACTTCAAGTTTACCATAGGCTTTTTTAATTTCTTTGGCCTGAGCCAATTCTTTTTCTTTTGCCAATGCTCTTTCCTTATCAATAATTCGTTTCCGTTGAAAACGATCAGCTCCTACAAGACTCCCTACGAAAATGAGCCCATAAAATCCAAAGGCCCACCAACTTTTGTACCAGGGCGGCAAGATTGTAATGGGAATTTCCTTCTCCACCCAAATACCATTACCTTTTGTTGGGCTTTTAATGCGAAACGTATATTCCCCAGGTGGGACCATGGAG
>JABDJM010000590.1 GCA_013002475.1 Saprospiraceae bacterium
ATTCTTTTCGGAGCGGTTATCGAAAATTACTTTTTAGGGGTAGGATTACTTATCACAAATTTTGTTTTTCCCCTGCACTCTTTTCGTCCGTCCTCTCCACCACAATCATCCCCAAAACAGTCATTGAAAACGTTGAAGAACCATGGGAAAGTCCGTTTTGAGGGTAGATCCTTGATTACATCAATGAATAATTGATCTTTCAATATCTTTTTAAGATTTTCTTTTTCATCTGCCGTTGTTGGAGTGTCAACATTATCCCTTACCCATTTAATTAGTTCCTCAATTTTTGCTTCATCCTGATCATCCAAAAAACGGTCCTCTGCATCAAACTCATTTGATTTGTATGGGGCAGGACTTCCTGTAAACTTTTTTCCCAAATCAATACTCCAATTGTTATCCGGATCACATTGTCCATCACTTGAAGTACATCTGCAAGTAAGTTGCATCTTAGTCACCAGGAAAGAAAACAGATCTCCTTTTTTTAGGTCGAGGTTAAAGTTCATTGCTTTAGGGGACCCAGCGTTTAATTTAGACCCTTCAATTACCAATTTCTTTTTGACCCCGTTCACTTTCCCATTCCGTTCCCGCATAAATAGAAATTCCAGGCTCATGCTTTTACATCGGCAGCGATGCGTTTTCCCTGCACTGTAAAGAACCTTTGCTTCCTCTCCCACCCCAATAATTGAAGTCCAAATATCATCTGCCCCCTCATATACTTCTTCCTGGGTTTCTTCCGGAGCATCTTCAAAGTCCTTACCTGTATTCACCTTAAACTGCTTGATAACATTATCTTCCAGCTCCCCTTTTGTGTAAGGATTACCATTAAGTATGGAATTCGCATGCCAAACCGCATTTTGAAAAGTAGTCTCATACTCTTTTTGAGGATCAGATGAAAATGGAGTGATTAATTCTCCAATAGCATGCATGCTATCCACAGCATTGCGAATCCTGGTAGTAATATCTATGATCCGAGAAGAGGCTTCGCCAGGATATTCACTGATATCGATGGTATGTGTAAAGGGGATTGGGGTACCAGGGTAAGTCAAATATGTTTCGGGCAGATCTTCAGTGTAAACATAATGGCTGTTTTTCGGAGGAAAAGTTTCTGGTGTTGGGCTTGGACCAACTTCATCGCCCACCAACCAATCAGAAACAGGGCCGCCATCCACACCATTTGTTACTGGCCCTGAGCGAAGATCATAACAGACCCCTTCAACTGACTTCGTTTGAGTTTCACCTGGTCCAATAGACCCAGAGATATCTTCCAGTAACACATAGCCTTGATAATCTTTATGGGGTGGGATAAGCCCGGGAGCCGGGATGTCGTAGTCCACAGCTCGATCAAATGGGTTGGTGATATTTAGGCTGAATATTTTTCCAATGGTCTCACCGGTACCATAGGCGGTCATGATCAGATCCTCCTGAGGAATAAGCGAAGGTTGGACTGCCGTAAGTTCTTCCGGATCCACAGTAGGCTCTCCCCACCACAAAGTCACTCGGATTGGCATGTAACAATGTGCTGTGTGGCAAAGGTCACTTTCACTATCAAGACGCAGCATCGGTTTAATCCACCAGGAGGCGCTCTTCAAAGCTTGGTTGATGATTTGATAGTGACCTTCGAATTGATATTTTCTCAATTCCTGCTGATCATTTGTCTTTGGCTCTTCCTTGGATGAGGTCCAAAGGGCTGGTTCTTCAAGATTTACCAACTTATAATCTGTGTCTTTGTCAACCAAGCCAATATTTTCAACGGAGCCATCACATTGCTTTTCATTTTTATAATTCATTTGTTTTTCGGCCAAGGTGGCGGTGATCTTGAGTGTCATTTGAGTTTCAGATAATTCATAATCTCCTTCTCCACCTACCCATTGACCATTCCCCCTTTTGACCTGATCATCGCTTAATCGAATGGTCACTCCTTTTTCATCATAAGTATATTGTTCCAGCCGAGCACTTTCTTTAAACTCCTCTTTTTCGTGGGTTTTTTCATTAAGGATGATCTTTCCATTGTATGTATTAAAAGTGTTATTCCGTTTTTGAGTTAGCTGATCAATGACTGTTACTTTGATCTTCCAATGCATTTTTTCGCATATGCAACAATCCCGGTCAATCTTCTGTGCAATGGCCAGATCTGCATGAAAAGAACCAATTATTAATAGGAGGAAAAATAATCTCATAACGAGCGTTTTTAAGAATTCAAAGGGTAATTCTTCTAAGCTAGATGAGAGTACTTGAATTATTAATGACATTCATCACATTGGAAAATGAGATGAGCTTGAGGTGAGAAAATTAATATCAACATTGGTTTCTGTATCAGAATTCTTTGTGATTGTGTGTTCTTGTCATTTCAAATTATGATATTCATCACCCTGAATTTCCCAAAAGGGGCTTAACCTAGTGATGTAAATGAAAAACAACCTAATCATGAAAAATCTTATTCCTTCCACAGGCCAGGGGTTTTTTGGCCTGATCTCTCTTTTATTTTTTGGCTTTCTCATTGGAATGGTAGCTTGTGAAGTGGGTCCTCCCGAAGGATCCAAAGCCAACCAGGCCAATCGGGGGATGGCGATATTTAATGAACAATGTATCTCCTGTCATGGCTATAAAGATGTAGCTCCAACCCAACCAGAACAGAATGCACCAGATCTAACGAAGATCATGAAGAGAAGAAATCGAAGTACTTTTCCTATCGCTGAAATGGCCCGAGTAATTGACGGACGAAAAGAAGTCGCTGCTCATGGACCAAGGTCTATGCCAGTTTGGGGTGAAGTTTATGAAGCAGAGGGGATGGACACAGAGGAAATCCGGGGCCGAAAAGGGGAGTTGGTAGCTTTCCTTATGAGCATTCAGAGTAATCTATAATTTCAACCAACATAGTTAATGAACGCAAAAGTAGAGGATTTGATGGTCGCTTCAGTCGTTACATCGATGAAGCATAAGACAGTAGGGCACATAAAGAGCATTATGACTAAAAATGGGATTCATTCAGTTCCCATTGTGAATAGTGAAAATGAGCTAGAGGGTATCGTAACAGCGAATGATTTTGTGGAGGATCAATCAGATGAAACGCCTGTTTCTCACATCATGAGTAAAAAGGTACTGACGATCCCGAAATACAACGGAATTCATATTGCTGCACGGATCATGCGAAACCATAAGATCCATCATTTGGTGGTAACCCATGAAAAAAAGCTCGTTGGAGTGCTCAGCGCTTGGGATTTACTTGCCTTAGTGGAGGATCATCGTTTTGTGTCAAAAAATGCTCCTACGGCATCTAAGAAAAAGTCGAAAAGATCCTAAGCCCAAATTTCTGAGGAAGAATTTACAATTACAAAGGGAACTGACTGACGTCGGTTCCCTTTGTTTTGTAATCTATTGAAGCATCTGCTTGAATTTTCCTTTGGATTTTCGGATCCTTACCGCTACGACTTTATACTCAGGACATTTTGCTTCAGAATCATGAACATCTGATGTGATGTTGTTAACCATGATCTCCGGAAAATGAAAAGTTGTACTTAGCACCCCTGACTTCACTTCATCTGTAATTCTGGCTTTTACATCTACCTTCCCACGAGGGGATTCCAAACACACCCAATCTCCATCCTGTATCATATTATCGAAAGCATCCTGTGGATTGATCATCAGGTAATCACTTTTCAGGATCTCACTGTTGGCAGTTCGCCGGGTCATTGCTCCGCAATTATAGTGCTCAAGCTCCCGGTTCGTTGTAAGTATGTAAGGGAAATCTTTCGCATTCTCTGTCAACTCAACCGTTTCTTCAAAAGGATTAAACTCAAAGTATCCCAGGCCTCTCTTGAACTCCTCTATATGTAAGATCTGAGTATCTGTTCCGTCGGGTGCCACCGGCCACTGCTTTCCGTTAATGCCTAATTCCTCCCACTTAATACCCGCAAAGAAGGGAACGATCTGGGAGATCTCCTCTAGCATTCCGTCCGGGGTATAATCAGGTTGTTCATAGCCCATGCGGTTCATCACATCCACGATGATCTGACCATCAACTTTAGTTCCGGGCAATGGATCAACCACCTGCCTGACAGCCTGGACGCGCCGCTCCCCATTGGTGAAGGTGCCCGATTTCTCCAGGAAGGATGCACCCGGCAGGACCACATCGGCATACTTTGCTGTTTCGGTCATAAATAGTTCCTGGACAATAACCAGGTCGGTTGACTCAAGTGCTTTTATAACCTTTTGAGTATTTGGATCCGTTTGGACTACATCCTCTCCAATGATCCATATAGCTTTTAACTTCCCATCGAGTGCCGCATCAAACATCTCCGGGATCTTGTATCCGATCTCGGTCGGCATTTCTGCCCCGTAGAATTTGGTATACTGTTCGATGATCTCTGGTTTGGTTATATCCAAGTAACCGGCACCCTGGTGCGGCTGCACACCCATATCCGCAGAGCCTTGTACATTATTTTGGCCACGCAAAGGATTAACCCCAACGCCCGGACGTCCGATATTTCCTGTGAGCAATGCCAGGTCGGCAATCTGCATCACTGTAAAGGTTCCCTGAGAATGTTCAGTTACACCCAGGCCATGAAAAGACATGGCATTAGGGGCAGAGGCATAAGCGATAGCTGCTTCTTTTACCAGATTTCTATCAACGCCGGAGACGGCCTCCATCTGATCAATGTCAAGATCCAGTATCTGCTTTTTGAAGTCCCCATATCCCTCTGTCCGATCCGAAATAAACTGGGCATCTGCAAATCCTTCACTAATGATATAGTACATCATCATGTTGAGGACAGCCACGTTGGTTCCGGGCCGAAGCGCTAAATGATAGTCAGCGTATCGCGCCAACTCAGTTCTCCTCGGATCAATGACAATCGATACGTTATCTAATTTCATGGAAAACTGTTTCAGCCTGGCACCAGTAACCGGATGCGCATCCGTTGGGTTTGCCCCAATGACCATAATGCAGTTTGTATGCTTAAGATCTTCTATCGAATTCGTAGCAGCTCCTGTACCGAATGTCCGCTGCATTCCTAGAGCAGTTGGGGAATGACAAACC
>JABDJM010000593.1 GCA_013002475.1 Saprospiraceae bacterium
TGGAGTGATAAAAAATATTGTAAAAGATGAGGCTTTAGCTGCCGATGCATTACAGGATACATTTGTAAAGTATTGGCAAAAGGGCGATCAGTATGATCCGGAAAAATCCAGATTGTTTACCTGGTTGCTGAGAATCGCCAGGAACACTGCAATCGATAAGTACAGATCTATTTCAAGAAGAGGAGAAAAGGAAATCCAGACAGCAGATTCACTCGTACATATAGGAGGAAGTAAATCCCCTGACATGTCACTCTTGGATATGCGTGATAAGGTCGGTAGCCTTGAAGAAAAATATCAACAGGTGATCAGAGTACTTTTTTTTGAGGGAATGACCCAAAAGGAAGCAAGCGAGAATTTGTCTATCCCTATTGGCACTGTGAAAACCAGATTACGGTTTGCGTTAAAAGAACTGAGAAAAATATTTCAGGAAAGAACTATTCCTTCATTAATAACTATACTTCTTTGGATATGAAAGAGGAAGCAAAAAAAATACTTGAATCCGGAAAGCTGGAGGAATACCTTCTTGGGTTTTGTTCAGAGCAAGATTCAAGGAAGTTGGAAGAGCTCTTTATAAAGCATCCGGAACTCAAAGCGCATTTTGACCAAATGCAGGAGGATATTGAAAAGTATGCACAAAGTCTATCCTACCCAGCACCCCAGGTAAAAGGATCTATCAAAAGTAAAATCGCGGATCTGGAGTCTCAGAACACAGCTTCGAAGATTCTTCCTCGCAAGAACTTTTCCATGGCGGCCAGTATTGCAGCAATCATCGCACTTGGCTTGGCTGCAGCTTTCTTTATGCAAAAAAATTCTCTGAGAAATGATCTTTCCCATCTAACGGCTGAGTACAATAAACTGCAGACGGATTGCGAAGAGAATAGCCTTCAACTTGCCAGTTACCAACAGCAAAGGACCTTTTTTACACATCCCCAAACCCAAACGGTGGCTCTTGAGGGAGATGCCATGGGCAAGGAGTTTTTTGCAAATGCATTTTGGAATAAAGAACTAGAAGCTGGACAGTTTAACCTTGACTTTCTACCCAGGCCCCCTGATGACCATTGCTTTCAATTATGGGCTGATGTAGATGGGGAAATGGTAAACCTGGGGGTTATCCCTCAAGACCAAAGAGGTATGGTTGAGCTTGCCTTTAAAGAAAATGCCACAAGCCTTAATGTGACCATAGAACCAACGGGAGGTTCCGACCACCCGACAGTAAGTCGTTTGGTAAGTTCTGCCAGGGTTTGATCAGGGCCTAAGCTCGGCTATTTCAACTTCAGAAGCCAATTGTGTTTCTGAACTTCCACCGACCATAATGTCAAATTCTCCTGGTTCAAAAATGAACTTCCCCTGGTTGTTATAGAAACCCAATTCAGCATGACTCAAGGAAAACCTTATGGTTTTATTTTCCCCTGGTTGTAAACTGACTTTTTCAAACCCTTTGAGTTCCTTCACCGGACGGGTAACCGAAGCAACCCGATCCCTGATGTACAACTGAACCACTTCCTCTCCTTCCAATTCACCTGTGTTTTTCAGTTCCAAAGATACTTCCACACCTTTTCCGCTTTGGGTCGCGGTCAAATTATTATACTCAAAATTGGTATAACTAAGACCATGACCAAATGAGAACAAAGGGCTGTTTACTTCATCTATGTAATGAGCCCAAAAAACCTCGTTTGGGTTTTTCTTTTGGGGTCGGCCTGTGTTTTTGTAGTTGTAATAGATAGGAACCTGACCTACAGAGCGGGGAAAAGACATCGGAAGCTTTCCGCTCGGATTATAATCTCCAAAAACAACGCTAGAAATGGCTTCTCCAGATCGGGTACCCAATTGCCAGACTTCCAGGATCGCAGGAATATTTTCCGCAGCCCATGGAATTGTTAGTGGACGTCCGTTCATCAGTAGAAGTACAATGTTTTTATTTACGGCATGAATGGCTTCCAGGAATTCCTGCTGAACTCCAGGCAAACCTATTGCCGCCCGGCTACGTCCTTCTCCGCTTAAAAACCCATGTTCACCCAAAGCCATTACGACGACATCGGCTTTGCTTGCCTCTTCAATTGCTTCCTCCCAACCAGAGCGATCAGAATCATTTACTTCTGTCTCGTACACAAAATGAGTTTCTCCGACTACTACTTCAGGTCCTCTGGCATGCATCAGAAAGTTGTCGCAGGCATTTTCCATAGCCTGAAAAACTGTAGTTGCTGAATTAGGTATTCCGGCAAGTCTCCAGGACCCTAATGGAGAATCCTTATCATTGGCAAGGGCACCCAAAACCGCGATCTTAAGACCTGATTTTGCGAGAGGAAGAAGGTCTCCCTCATTTTTGAGCAACACGATAGACCGCTTTGCCATATCTTCTGCATCCTGTAGCATTTGTGGCGAACCAATGACTGTTTTCTCCCTTTCAGGATCACAATATTTAAAAGGATCTTCAAAAAGACCTAGCTCAAATTTTACTTTTAGAATTCTCCCGACCGCATCATCAACAACTTTTTCTTCCACTTTTCCCTCCTCCACCAGGGTAACCAAATGCTTGAGGTATGCATGTGATTCCATATCCATATCGGAACCGGCATTAGCAGCAATCTGAGCAGCAGATTTTAGATCCTTTGCATGCCCATGTTCCATCATCTCACCGATGCTTCCCCAGTCAGACACCACAAACCCATCAAATCCCCATTCCCCTTTTAGAATGTCTCTTTGCAAATATTTATCTCCTGTAGCAGCTACTCCATTCAGCTCATTAAAAGAATTCATGAAGGTCCGCACCCCTGCATCCAGGCAGGCCTTAAATGGAGGAAAGACCACATTAAATAAAGTCGAGGTTCCAATATCGACGGTATTGTATTCTTTGCCGGCTTCAACAAAGCCGTAGGCAGCAAAGTGTTTTGCACAGGCGGCAACGGTATTTGTTGCTGATAGATCATCTCCCTGAAAACCCTTGACCCTGGCTGCGGCAATAGCACTTCCCAGGTAGGTATCTTCCCCTGCACCTTCCATCACCCGGCCCCAACGGGCATCGCGAGAAACATCTACCATAGGAGCAAAGGTCCAGTTCAATCCGGCTGCTGCAGCTTCGGTCGCTGCATTGCGAGCGGATTTTTCGATGGCAGTCAGGTCCCAGCTTGCCGCTTCAGCCAGAGGGAGTGGAGTAAGAGTTTGATACCCATGGAT